>JBHLRC010000072.1:0-15513 GCA_048882965.1 Candidatus Thorarchaeota archaeon | reverse complement strand
CTTGCCAGAACTTGAAGACCTTCCTTAGATTTTGCTTGTCTTTATCGCTGATGTAAAATCGTTCAGTTCTTCTCTTGTCAAATCTATCCAGCTCGTCTTCAATCCATTTCCAACTGTACTCTGGAAAGACCTGACAAGACCGAGGAGTTGGTCCCATATTACCAACGATTAGCTCCTCTGGTTCTATTCGGATGGTCATATTATCTAGAACATGAGCAAATGCACCAGCAAGTCGCAATATTATCGATTCGGAGGTATGTTTACTCATATAGTCTGTAAAGAGGACTGCTCTTTCCGATGAGATTGTAGGTTCAGATTCAAGCATTCTTTGCTTGAGTCTTTTACTTCGGTCCTTCATCTCTAAACCTACTGTTTTTTCTATTCATTACTTTTCGCATCTAACAAGCTATTGTAGCAATTTTGGTAAATAGCTGTCCAATCTGCTTAAAGCTTCATTGATTCTTTCTGTTGAAACCGCGTAGCAGAGTCTTAGGAATCCTTCTCCAAATTCCCCAAATGCACTGCCATGAACTGTTACAACATTTGTTTCCTTCAAAATTTGATGAACTAAGTCATATGATTTGACACCATATGCTGAAACATCTGGGAAGACATAGAACGCACCCCCAGGAGGGTCTAATTCCATTCCCTCTATTTCATTAAGTCCCTTGGTGATGATATCCCTTCGTTTCTTGAATGTCTTCAGCATATCTTCCACACAATCTTGTGATCCAGAAGCAGCTGCCTCAGCAGCTTTTTGTGCTATGGTAGTTGGCATAGCAATCACATGCTCCTGCAGTTTAGTCATTGCACCAATTATATCTCTATGACCAGTGGCTGCTGCAATTCTCCAGCCTGTCATAGCATATGTCTTCGACATGGAGAATATGGACACAGTCCGTTCTTTCATTCCTGGTAGAGACCCTATGAATAATGGCTTTTCTTTAACATACCTGAACTTTTCATACGCTTCATCTGCAATGACATAGATATTCTTCTCAATGCAGACTTCAGCTATTTTTTTGAGATCATCGTTTGATATCACTCCCCCAGTGGGATTGTTGGGAGAGTTCAGAACGATTGCCTTTGTCCTTGGTGTAATTTTTGATTCAACCTCTTCAGCAGTGATTCCGAAACCGTTCTCTCTCTTCAATTGAATTTGAACAGGTACTCCTCCTGCTAGTCTAATGTGCGCAAAGTGACTTACAAAACCCGGGTCTGGATAGATCACTTCATCTCCTGGGTCGATTAATACTAGGTTCGCTAAAACAAGTGCTCCCATACCACCTGCAGTTAACATTAGCTCGGATTTGGGATCTGCATCAATGTTGTTGTCTCGTTTAAGTTTCTTAGCTAGTGCCTCCCTCGTTTCGATGTATCCAGCGTTATGTGTGTATTTTGTGTATCCCTCATCAATTGCTTTCTTTGCAGCATCCTTGATGTGTTGAGGAGTATCAAAATCAGGAATTCCAACAGTCAGGTCAAGGACATCTGTTCTTCCGATGATAATATTGAAGATCTTACGGATTTCGCTAGCCGGAACATCTATGTTTCTCTTTGCGAGCAACTGCACCACCTGCAAGAAAATCTGAGTCAGACCTAGTTAATAATCTCTCGAAAGGTCTAACAAGTTTAAGAAAACCAATGGTTTACTCAGAGGAGTTTTAAGATACAATTGTTATTTCTGAGTTCATGCCCGGACCTAGTGCAGATGACGTTAGAAAAGCAAACATGACGACCCTAGCAGAAACTCACACCGTGTATATTGAATCCATCCGGGAGAAATGGGGTGAAGATGGTCTGAGGATTCTCGGAGAAGCAAATCGATTGCATGGTTTGGAGCTCGGGACTGCTGCGGTGGAACAAGGTGCGCTTAGGGTAGGGGACTATGAGTCCATCTTTGAATTCTTCGAAGGAGCTCATCCATACTTTGGCTTCGAGTTATCGATTGCAGATACGACTGAAAAGCTATTTGACCTTAAGGTCACAAAGTGTCCTTGGTTAGATGGCTTTAGGAATAAGAGAGCAAGTTCAGACATCTGTGAATGGGTAACAAAGATTGACGAGGGCATTGGTCAAACAGTTGACCCAGATTTTCGATTGAGCATTCCCAGATGCATGATGCGTGGGGATGATCACTGCATTTACCGTTGGGAGAAGGATTGACAAATGAAAAGCAAACGAGATGAAATTATCAATCGAACAATGAACCTCTATGTAGCTGCTCTCTCTGATGCAGCAGATGCCATTGGACTAGGCATGGTTTGCATGGATAGGGGAATTGTTCCTCTAACGAACAACAAACGTATGGCTGGTTTCGCAAGAACTGGTAAACTTGTTCGTTCACCATCAACACGACCATATGATGAGAAACAACTTGAAACCTTCATGAGTTTGGGAACTGAGGCTGTTTATGGAGATATTATTGCCATTGATATGGCTGGTGCAGCAGACTGTTCGGCTTGGGGTCAAATATTGACCAAAATTGCACTGCCTAAAGGTGTTAAAGGAGCTCTTGTTGATGGGACCTCTCGGGACATACATGACATTGATAAAATGGGATTCACAGTCTTCGCGCGTGGTACTCATCCAGGAACAATGAGGGGTAGACTGGATATGGAATCAGTCCAAAAACCCATTGTCTGTGGAGGAATCACAGTAAATCCAGGAGACCTCATTTTTGGAGATGTTGATGGAGTCGTAGTTATTCCTATGGATAAGATAGAGGGTGTTCTAAAACATGCAGAAGAGGTCGTAAGAACCGATGAGTGGTGGTCTGAAAAGCTAGATGATGGTGAAGACCCATACGACCTACACAAGGAGAAACCTATCCCATAATTACGATATGGGATATACTCCTCTTTTCATCCCATAATCATAGAGCGTGAGGATCTTCTCAGGTGTTGAATCTGGTTGAATGTTGTGCGCTGGTGCCAGAATATAACCTCCTCTTGGTGCTAGAGCTCTTAACCGAGTTTCAACTTCTTGTTGCACATCATCAACGGTTCCTTGTGCAGACATCGCATGCTGGAGATCAACCCCTCCATGGAAGGTCAGTCTATCTCCATATTTCTCTTTTAGAGTTGCTGAGTCCATACCCTTTGCCAATGGTTGAATTGGATTGAGAATATCCACATCCACATCTATCAGATCATTGATCATTGGTTCTATTGCCCCACATGTGTGATAGAGTATCTTCACGTGTGGAGCTCTCTTGTGAATGTCTGAGTAGATTTTCTTGTGGCGGGGTTTTACCATCTTCCTATAAATTTGGGGGCTCATCAGTAATCCCTCCTGATGCCCTAAATCGTCTCCAACTTGCACTATATCTAGATATTCACCAACCTCATCAAGAAGAACACGATTCATCTCAATGGCTAAGTTCATGCTCTTATCCATCATTGCCCCTGCCAAATCCGGTCTTCGTAGTAGATCGACTAGAAACTTCTCAAATCCCCTCATGTAATGTGCAACAACCTCAAAGACTCCCCAAGGTCCTCCCACCATTCCAACAACAGCATAATCAGTCTCCTCATGAAGATGCCTTGCCCACTCTCGAACTCCTTCCATCCTTGTTGGGTCATCAGGGTCAATCCACTCAAAATCTACCACCTGCTCCACTTCTGTGAACTCAGCCCATGGGTAATATGTGACCTCAAAATAGAAACCTATTTTTTTCATCCCACATCCGAACTCAGTTTCAGTGGATCCATCTGGGAGTGGCTTTGGTTTGAATCCCTTAGCTTGATTCATGTAGACTCGCCTGAAGTCAATATTGAGCCTTTTCAGAAGTTCTTCTGATGTTTTCCAAGTTGACATAATCCCCCATTCTTGAGTTTCAGGAGATGTAATGCCAAGATAGTCCCTCAGTTTCTCATATGCCTGGGGCGTTGTCCAATAGTCCATTGGGACTCTGTCTGGCTCTTCGTGATTCACTGAAGCATAGAATCTCTCTCTTGACTTCATGATTGTCCCGTTTCTTTCAATTTTATAAGCTATATTAAATCACGTTCAAACCATAGTCTTTAATTAATCGGTAGATGTTAACCAGACAGTTTGACACAATGAATATGATTACCACTGGAGAGACTTGTCATGGCTGACATCAAGAAGATTACTTCTCTTCTACAAAAGGTAATGGACCAAAATCGGGTGACCGATAGGAACTTTGACTTGATTCCTTATAGTCGAGATTTGAGTCCTGCAGAGCAGAAGATGCCAACTCATGTTGTAATGCCTGAAACGAGGGAGGAGATTCAGGCTATTTTGAAGATTGCAAATGATCATGATATTCCAGTGTATATTCGAGGAGGCGGCACATCCCATTGGGACGCTTATCTTCCTCAAGAACCTGGTATTTTGCTTGATATGGGACTTATGAACAATATTCTGGACATCAATGAGCGAGACCTGGTTGCCACTGTTCAACCTAATTGTACCTGGGCTAAGTTGGACCACGAATTGCGTAAACATGGTTTGACCTACCTCTGCAGCGAGGCAGGTGGACCTGCTATGACAATTGGTGGATCTGTTATGAAAGCAGGAGGTGGTCCGCACTCTACTGCAAAATTCGGTTTCCATGGAAATCAAGACATAATTACACTCGAGATGGTTTTACCAAATGGCGACATCGTTGAAACTGGCTCGGCAGCATGGCCCAGTGCTGGGAAGTTCAAGCGCCAATGCTTAGGGCCTGACCTTGCAGGATTGTTCATCGGAGCAGAGGGTATACTCGGAGTCTGTACAGAACTAACTGTGAGGATTAGACCTGCAACAGACATCTCCGAAAGACTCACTGCCACTCTACCGACCTTAGATGATGTCATTGAGTTTGGCCACTTCATCAACAGGTATGTTGGTGATGAATACATGCAGGGAATCTACCTTTGGTGTGACCCTACTGCGCCTGAAGTTTTCTTCTTGATGATGGACATTTTTGGTTATGAACAAGAGATTGTGGATTACAGAAAGAAGATGATACTTAAGAAGCTTAAAGAACTAGGTGGAGAAATTGGAGACCGTGCTCCCGCTGATGATTATTTTGGTAGTATTCTAACTGGACTTACAGATTTATTCAATACTGGAGTTTGGCACTTTTTTGGTTCTGGTTCTCTGCGGATAGATGATATCAAATTCCTGTACAAGGTCTGGAGAGAGGAAGTGATTGAGAAACGTGGCTACATGAAAGCAGGATTTGGTGGACAGATTCTACCTAGAGACTGGCTGGCCTTCATGGTGACAAACTATAGAGAACCTGAAGAATGGGTCGAACTTGTCAAGATGGCAGATGAGATTGATAAAATCACACTGAGCGGTCCTGTTGTCCCCTATGGAATTGGAGGGCGTGATGGACTCCGCAGGTTTGTTGCAGAGCGGGACACTGGCTATTATCGACTTTTGAAGACATTGAAGAAGACATTGGATCCAAAGAACATCTTGCAACGGGGGATCTTCATACCGGAGGAGAAATTGCAATGAGGATTGAGGAGTACAAAGACATGATTTACGCCTGCGGGAGGTGTGAATTTTGTCGTGGCTTTGACTATAATGATAGGTGTCCTGAAATCTTCACCCAACATTGGGAGTCCTCCACAGCCAGGGGAAGAATGGCAATAGCTCGGGCAATTCTTGAGGGAAAATTGGAGTATTCTGAGGACTTCGCTGAGAGGATTTTTGGTTGTTTTATGTGTGGCAGATGCAGGGAGGAATGCAAGAAAGCAGCACAAATCGATGTGATTGCCATAACCAAGGCAATGCGACAAGACTTTGTCGAGCAAGGAATCAAGATTCCTGATGATGGGGCAAAAATGGCTGACACAGTGACAACTTCCGGAAACATCTTTGCTGATTCTCCAGAAATCCATAACAAATGGGCTGAGGGTTTAGAATTCAAGGAAGGTTCAGGAACACTCTTCTATCCTGGTTGCCTTGCAAGCCATCGATTCAAGGAAAAGACGAACATCTTGGTTCAACTGTTGCAGGCAGCTGGATATGAGTTAGATTTTCTGGGTGATGAACAGAACTGCTGTGGCACTCCTTACTGGATTACAGGTAGAATGGAACGAGCAACTGAATATGCAAAGGAATACTTGAAGAAACTCCAAGACCGAGGTGTGAAGGAGATAATTACACCCTGTCCAAGCTGCTTCAGAGCATTTGACGAAGAATACCCTCATCTTCTTGGGCTTGAACAGTTCCCCATCAAAGTTCGACACACGAGTGAGATTCTTCTTGAAATTGTCGAAAAGAAAAAGCTGAAGTTCAAACCAGTTGATAAGAAAGTCACATACCATGACCCCTGTGAGATTGGACGTTATCGTGACATATACGACCCACCTCGCAAGGTGCTTGAGGCCATTCCCGGGTTAGAATTAATTGAAATGTCAAGAAACCGTGAGCATGCATTCTGTTGCGGAGGCGGTGGTGGATGTAAGATCATGTTTCCGGAACACTCACAGAAAGTTGCTGATGAGCGTATTCAAGACTTCGTGGAAACTAATGCTGAACTGATGAGTACTATCTGTCCCGCTTGTGAGATGAATTTAACACACGGAATGTATGAGGCTGACTTGGATGTCCGGGTCCTTGATATTGCAGAGATAATGGCTGTTTCAGCAGGCATTGTTAATCCAGAAATTCTAGAACCAGATTATTTCCCTGAGGACTGATTGAGCGGGGACTTTAGCCTTTCATCCTCCAACAGCTGCAATCATGAATACAATCAGGTCTCCATTGGAGAGTTTCGTTTTCACACCTTTCTTGGAAACCATATTCATTCCGTTGATGACCACAATCGCATCTCTTCTGAGTACGTTATTCTCTGGATCCTCAAGGTAGACTGCAAAACGCTCTCCGTACTCTTCATGCAGCTCATCAATTAGCTCTTCTACAGTTGAACTCTCTCCGGTTCTAAATGAGAACTTGTTGTGTTCGTCATATTTCAGTCCCTTATTCATGAGCTTCACAAAGACTTCAGTCAACTTTCTAATACACCACTCATTATTAATAGAAGATAGTTAAAGTTTAAATTTACCCATTAAGTAGAGCCTTTAAAACCTAGCATGAAAAGACCTGAATACTTATAGTAGGGGCAAACATCATAAAGGGTCTGTCTTCCGAAATCACAATGATATCCCCCACTTATGTGTGAAGGTCCTCAAAGACTCGGGCGATATATACAGAAAAACCGGTAGCGATTGATTTGGCTGATAAATCTTCGAAAACTACACTGAGAGAATGGCTGTCACAGAATGCAAGAGCTGAAGCAGTTCATTACAAGAAAATCGCAGAAGCACTTGAAAGAGATCCTGCATCTGTTTCTGCCTCTCTATCAATTGAAGGCAAGCAAGCTTTGGAGGACAATAGACCTGCTTATTTTCAACGTGTTGGACCAGGTCTTTACAAGTATAATGACCTCTGTGAAGGTGCTGTAGATGAGGAACTTATCTCTGAGGTAACATCGCAGGCTTCGGAGTTCAATCGTGTGACTCGTCGAGAGATGAGGCACCAGATAGCAAAGCTGGACCTTGATGAATTCAATGACCTCGCCAAAATAGTGCTGCTTAATGTAAGAGCACGCGTGGAGGATGCTAGTGAGGTCGACAATTACAATGGAACTGTGGTAATGCTCACTTCTTGGAGGGATGATGGTGGCAGGTCCCCGGTCGTTGTCTATGCAAAGAAATGTGAGTACGACGAGAAAATTGGTCTTGACCTCATTAGAGAGATTCGCGGGTCTCTCCCTACTCATCAAGCAAATCAAGGTGTTTTGATCACGAATGGCGTCGTCACACCTGAAGGGAAGAAGGAAGCCCTAGGATATCGTCCTGACGTTCACTCTGTACCTCCCGTCCACATTATGGATATCGAAATAATTCTCAATGTTCTTCTTGAAAGTCGAACTGGAGTTCGTTCGAAGAATGTAGAAGTCCTCCTTCTTGACCAAGAATTTTTCAAGAGTCCGGGGAAGACGCTACAAGAACTTCTCGAAAGACTTCGGCGAACAACGTAGTTCATTATTGAGTTTGGCACTCGCCGTAATGAATAGGACCTATTAATCTTAAATTCGTTCTTAAAGTTCCAAAAAATGGCACCCTTTAGTTTAAATATCAGGATTATACTTGTAGTTAGCTATCACGATTTGATAGGTATTCTTGTCGTGAGAGAGAAAAAAGGAGAAACTCAAGAATGAGTGATGACCAGTTACTTTTCGTCCGTGAGAGCTCCGGTTTAGTTAAGGAAGTAGGCCCGTGGTTTGCGCTATTGCTTCCAATAGCTCTGACTGTTGGTCCATACTTTCACTTTGTGGCACCGCAGGTGAGCACCTGGTTTGCAGGCGCCCAACTTGTTCCTGTCTTCGCAGTGGGTACATTTGCTATTCTCTTCGAAGGTATTGGAACGATGGTTCTGATGCTTGCGATGCCTAGGTCTGGGGCTTCATACCACTTTGTTGGTCGAGGCTTAAGCCCGATCTTCGGTGTGATGGAAGGATGGCGTAGCGTCATAACAAACCCAGTATTCCGTGGTTCTGCTAGTTTCTTCTCAGCAAAGGTCACTGGTGGTGGTCTTGTTGCGATTGGAATTATTTCCGGAAACTCTGCACTACTGGATATGGGCAACGCTTTACAGAACAATATCTATGTTCTTGTAGCTCTGGCACTAATTTTGACCTTCATCGGCTTCATATTTAGCTATTTGAGTGTCAAGATTCTTGGATGGTTCGTAGTGATTTTGGGACTAGTAGTCATAGTACTACTGTTGGTCTCTGATGTAATCCTACTTACTATGCCTATCAGTCAGTCTTACTGGGACACAATATTTTCAGGAACTGGACATGAATATGCAGACTTGGTCGCAGGGTCGTGGATCACAAACATAGGTGATTACACGACGTTGAGCTGGTCTGCTGTTGCTGCAGCACTTACTACTGCAGTAGGAATTATGTGGCCATATCTGATCATGCCCGTTGCAGGTGAAGTGTCACAACCAAGCAGGAACATCCCACTCAGTTGCATGGGCGGTGTTGTTGGTATTGGTTTCCTCTTCATGCTATCTGCATTTGCTGTTGAGGTAGGCATGGGTGATTTACTATACTGGAATAACAGCTCTACTGCTCAAATATTCCCAGGATTTGGTAACTTCGCTGCTATTGCCTTAGGACCTGGTGGCGCCGCACTTGGCGCAGTTCTAGTGACGCAGCCAATATTAGCCAATACATTGGATGGACCAAGCAATGCCCTTTGGGTAACTCGGCCATTCCACGCAATGGCTATGGATCGGATGTGTCCTGAAGCTATGGCTCAGATTCATCCCAAGTATCATGTCCCGCACAACTCGCTGTATTTCTGGCTCATTATTCAGATTGTCATCATTGGAATGGCAATCTGGTATGATGTATCAATAGCGATTGGAGTGGCATTCACCTACACATTCATCCGCTGGCAGTTCACGTTGGCTGAAGTGGCTTTGCCATACTACAGACCAACCCTGTGGGAGAGATCTGGCGGCTGGAAGTTTCTAGGTATTCCATTGGTATCTATCGCTGGTCTAATCAGCGGGGCTGTGTTCTTCTATGCACTAATTTCATTTGTCCCAACAGCGGGAGTTGCATTTGAGACCCTGTTCACTGTCGCAGTGTACTTCTGGGGTCAGATGATGTACATGTACTATGGTGCAAAGAACAAAGCTAAGGGCGTTGACATGGCAGCTATCTTCGGACAGCTTCCACCAGAGTAGAATTAGTTTTGAGAGAGCAATGCTCTCTCCTTCTATTTTTTTGATTTATCAAAATCAGAGATCATTTTCTAGAATTTCCTCAATTGGTGGGAATCCATCTCTACTTGCCTTTGACACAAATGGTTCAAGATTATCCCATGTGTCATGATATACAGACGGAAAAGACCAAGGTCTTATCAAGCGAAGTTCCCTTATTGAATTATCATTTTGATATACTTCATGAGCTGCCCTCACTTTCTCTAGTATTTCGTTTCTCTCGCTGTCGTCCCAAACCTGTTGAGTGAAAGTGTAATTGTCTTCATGCCAGATATAAGCTATCTGAGGGACCTCATCTTTCATAGGAGCAATTTCTCTAATCACTCTCCAAGGCCAAAACGTAGACATCTGCTTGAGCTTTGAGCTTGCCCCTGCAAAATTGAAGGCCATTCCCTCTTTGCAAATTACTAGTTCTGGATTAATCTCCATAAATTTGTTGCGAGGTTTTGTAGATGGCCCACTCTTTATCCAGTCATGCCAGTGTATAGGTATCCGTTCTATAATCTGACATTGTTCTAGCACATAATTAACTACTCCAGTTGTTCCGTGATGCGCAAGACCTGGAACATTCTTACGACCCAGTTGCTTTTCAGTAAATTCTGTAATTTTCTCAATGTCGCCTTGAGGGACTATTGCCCATATTTGGAAGAACGCCTCGCCACCAGCTTTCAGAAACAAGAAGAAAATTCCAGCAGGTCCAATTTCAGAATACTTCTTAGGGAGTGGTTCCCCTGCAGGCCAAGTTAGCTCATCTTTACAATATGAGACTGCGCTGCAGTCAAATGAAACTATTTCATCCCATTTGACGTTGAAAACTACATTATAGGAGCGTCCTCGCTTCTTTCTTGGAAGTATGAAGTCGATTTGGTCTGTATTCATCCGAAGCTCTGCTTTCTGCTTTGAATAAGGATTCACACTGATTATGTCCCAATTAATCTCTGCGCCATCATAATCTTCCATTAAACTCAGTCCTCTGATTCTCTTCTTCGCTCCGGTTTGAATGCCCCTATTTACTCTTTCCTGTCTTTTCTAATCCGAATTTTAATATCCCCGTTGATTTTTAAAACACAAAGCTTATGACTCGCATAAATCCCCCTGAGTTAAAAATTCCTGAATGGAATGACAACAATGAGTAAAAAAAGACGAGCAAAGCCATCACAAGATGAAGATCTTGCATCCTTTGATTTCTCTCCAACAGGTCTAGATCTTGAATGGACCAAAGATATGATCACTGTCTTTGATGGATACAGGATTCATAGATGCTTTGACCTTACATTCATCGAAAAGGCAATTGGAGAAGGTAGATTACCCCGAACATTTGTAGACCAATGGAGAATTATCCGGACTGTGCTTCACAAATTTGCCGCTGTTGGTCCCAAGGTTCCTGGTATTATCGAGCTCTATGAAAAGCGACAATGGCTGCGATATATTGCAACTTTCCTTATGGTTGCAGCGGTCCCGACTATAGTTGCTACTTACGTCTTTTCGTTAGTGTGGCTTGCACCAATAGCTCTTCCACTTGTTGGCATTGCGGTTGTCTTTTTCGTCGTCCAATGGACTGTTGGTCACTACATTAATCTCAAGACTGCCAAGATGATTGATGATTATTGGGAACAGAATAGAGGTCTTCTTAGAACAGAGAATGCTGCATTGAAGAAATGGACTCAGCGTTTAATTGCGCATGCGAAATTCAGGCTCAGAAAAGAAGAAGAGAAACCTGAGAAGAATCCCATTAAATTCTATAATGACGATTATGAAGGCATAGTTGTCAAAGCAACACCTAACTGGTATAGGAAACACTATGTTGTCCATATTGCAGTATGAGATACTACTCCTGCGAATTCAATGATTGATGGCTTTAGTTTACTAATTTCTCTATAGGTGTATACTTGACATCGAAACCGAAATGTTTCGGACCTAGAACCTCAAGCCCTACAGGTTCCCTGAAAATATCATGCGCTGTTTTCATGCCAATAACACTGACCAGGTCGCCTATTTTGATATCTGTGTTTGTAATTGGCTCGCCTGTTTTCTGATCTATGATTTCAATGATATCAGGACTCATGATCCACGGTTCATTATCCAGCCATGTCATATGATTCTCATTTTTGAACCAAACCTTGAAGTGACTGCCTGGTTTGATACCGGATCCTTTGACTGTTGTTTCTCCCCACATGTACCCCTCACGATTCTCCCATGTCCTCTCTACAACCTCTCCCTTGAAAAGGACCCATCCCCCATATTTCTGGGTTATTTTTTCTGCAGGATCATCTCCCGATTCTCTAGATTCTCTTATTGTCTTTCCCACATTATAGCTCAATGAGAGTGTACCAGGAATGATGATATCATGGAATTCTCGGCCTTTTACCGGGAAGGCTACGTTGCCAACTCTACCCCATGCAACCTCACTAATCGCTTTGGATATCCTCTCTCCCATTTCATAATTGATGATTTCATTCACCAAGGTCTTATTTCCATACCAATCCACTAAAGCTAGAGGTGCCATTGAGAAGTTCTTGACACAAACGGTGTTCTGACATATCTCGGGAACAGCCCTCCCTGAATAATCTCCATCCACACATGGAATGCCATGTTTGACTGCTGCATCAATCGGAGCAGGTGTGTTAACTCCTCCCAGTTCAAATGGTGCTGCAGCTGAAAACTTGATGTCTAGATGGTCTTCTAACATCTGAAGCCCTGTTACCAACTCCTTCTCATAATAATCCCAAGGAAATCTTGTTCTTATAGCTTCAATCTCAGGTGTAGGGGGTGCAATCGTTCCTGAGTAGTATGGACATGCAATCCAATCCGTGTCCTTAACATCTGATGTGTCAATGATAGTTATTGTTCTACCTTCATCAACATGAGGATATAACATTCTAAGACCTAATTTTTTGCTACCGCCACCACCAGTTCCAAAAAAGGTACAACCAGTTGCCAGATCCTCAACATCAGTTCGAGTTTTCAGTTCGAATCTCATACTTGACACCTATTTTATACTGTTTAAGTGCCTCTCATATGTGGTTAAGCCTACTTTAAGTATTATGAAAAATAGAGGGTGGGAAAGGTATGCCCTTCACCCACTCATCTCAGAGTTCGACTCTACCCGCAGTAGCTTTTCCATCATCTATTGTAATGATAAAACCCTTCAGGATTCCTTCACGATACTCTGAGCCAGGATTGACACAAAGTGTTCTTCCTAAGTTTGTAAACCCAACAGATTCGTGAATATGTCCATGCATTGCGACAAGTGGTTGATATTTCATAATAATATCTCTCACAGCTGTACTCCCTACTGGTTCTGTGAGTGCAAATCCGCCTGAGTATGTAATACTATGGTCTTTGGTCAACTTTGGTGCTACATCTAAACTAGACCCATATGGAGGTGCATGAAAATTACAGAGTAAGTTCTCATAATCCGCCTCAGTAACTCGTGCAAACTCCTCTTCAAGAAGCTCAGCAAGTTTTTCCTCAGAGCATTCTCTATGAGTATTCCATGGTGTTTCGTTCACATACTCCAAGCTAATGAGTTTGTGCTTGTCTGTGATATCAATCACCTTCTTTAGTGGATAGATTACCCTTTCGTGGTTCTTGATGATATCATCAACGACCCAAGGATCATCATTTCCAGGATTTACTACAAGAACTACATTCTCTGGTATCATCTCAGTAGCTTTATCCAACCATTGGGTCATTCTCTCTGTCATAAGTCTGTCAAATAAAGCCTGAACTTTGGTCTTGTCTGCTTGAAGTTCTGCCAGCTCATCATTTGTCAAGACCACAGGGTAGTAACCCTCGGTAGAGGTGAATTCGATGAAACGATCAAGGTCTTTCTGTTTCTTGAATGTCTTTTTCCGACCAAAAGGTTGTGCAAACCATCTGTTCTCTTTTTCTTGAATGATTGGCATGATTGCTTTCCCTGTTAGGTCTCCGCACATCATGGCAACATCTACTTTGAAAACTTTCGGAGCCCGACACATTTTTTCCCATGTTTGATTACTACCATGAGGATCGGCTGCTAGGAATATTCTCATTTCAGTACCTCTGGATGTTGTACGTGTAACTCTTTTTGCCGGTTTAAATCCTTAATGGTATAACTGCATCATTGCACTTTAATATGACTTTTAAAAAATAAGTAAATAGCACCGACATGACACAAGATATTAATGTCAAGTTGAGTCATCGATGTTGATAGTTAGAGGTGTACAATCAAGTGACAGACAAATATGGTCCAATTGAAGATGATTTCATGGCTGAGGCTATGAGGATTGAGAAAGCCGCAGCTGGATTAGGGATTCCACTTCGAATCATTGGTTGTCTTGCTTTCAGAATTAAATGTCCCGAATACGTAGATTTGCACATCAAGATGGGTCGTGAAGTCACGGATATTGACTACATTACTTACTACAAACATAAGCAGAAACTTGTTAACCTTTTTAGGGATGATCTTGGTTACTACTGGGTTCCCCCCAGTTTTGCAAGAGCATCAACTCTGAGAGACCTTTTCATTGACAAGGAGCGGAACCGAAAGATCGATGTATTCTATGATCATTTAGAGTTTTGTCACAACATTGACTTCAAGAAGCGGAAACGTCTTGATATGGACAAACCAACAATACCCTTGGCTGAATTAATCCTGGAGAAGACACAAATTGTGGAGATAAATGCAAAGGACCTGAAGGACTTAATCATTACATTCCTCGCTCATGATGTTTCTGAAACCGAAAGTGATGATGAAATCAATGGTCCCTACATCGCTAAGATACTAGCTGATGACTGGGGTTTTTACTACACCGTTACAGAGAATATCGAGAAATTCATAGATTTCGTGCCCACAGTGGAAGAGATTGATCAAAACCAAAAGGATTTGATAATTGCTAAGGTTAAGAAGTTGCATCAAATGATTGAGGACGAGCCAAAATCTCGCGGATGGAAACGACGCGCTAAAGTTGGTACAAAACAACGTTGGTACAAAATCGTACACTCCATGGAAGGGACAAGAGAAGCAAAATAGCCGACTACATATGTGGGGTTTGAGGCGATGAAGCTATCAAAAGAAAACGCATATGACATGCTTACAGGAGTGGGAATCTTAGGAACCGGTGGTGGCGGAGATCCTGTTTCCTTTGGTAAACCCTTGGTGGATTGGGATTATGCCCGTGGAAGGATCTATGAGATAACTCCTCCTGAGGACATTGATGATGATGCCTTCATCGTGTGTGGGGGATATATGGGCTCTGTACAAGCATTCACTTCAATTGGCGATATGCTTGAAGCCTGGGAGACTCGATACGAGCTTCATGAAGCAATGAAGATATCAGAGCGAATCACAGGGAAAAAAGTTGACCATTTAGTTCCCTTTGAGCTAGGAGGGACAAACACAACAGTAATGCTCTCCCTTGCTGCTAGAGCTGGTATAACTAGTGTTGATGGTGATGGTCTTGGACGGTCCGCTCCTGAAACTCAGATGATCACTTTCGTTGGATATGGGATAGAACTTTGTCCTATGCCTGTTGTTTCAAAGAATGGGAGTGTCATAATTGTAGACAAAACCACCTCTCCCGCTTTGGCTGATGAGATTGGACGCTTTGCGGTTGTTCAAGATGGTGGAGCTGGAGCTAACAATCATTACTACCAGACAGGGGCGCAGCTAAAGAAAGCTGTAATCCCAAACAGCATTTCAAAGTCAATCGAACTAGGAGCTGCCATTCGAGACTCAAACACTAACAAAACCGACCCAAT
>JBHLRC010000071.1:0-15741 GCA_048882965.1 Candidatus Thorarchaeota archaeon | reverse complement strand
GGCAGGTGGCGGGCAAGGATGAAGCGGCTGATCGGCTCCCACCGTGCTTTTTGCTGCACCACCGTCACCGCGGCGGGCTGGTCGGCGGCGATGTGGGCGAAGATGTCGATGTCGGGATTGTTGTTGCTGAGCAGGATGCGGCCGCAGGACCGGGCCGCCAGGATGGCATCGAGCATGCGCTGCATGTTCTGCGGCCGGGCGTAGCTGAGCCCAACCCATATGACGTAGCAGTTGTATTCGCCACGGGTGGTCTTGGTGACAAGTCATTCAATGACGGTGTAAAAACAGGTTTGGATGAAGCTGTAACCGATTTCGGTATAGCTTACACCTATGCCGAACCTACAGCGATATCTGATTATGAAGGATTTATCAGAGGTTTCGCGCGGCATGCACAGTATGCTGACCCATATGATCTGATTCTTTGTGTAGGATTTGATCAGGAGGTCGCTCTGGAAACTGTTGCAAATGAATCCACAGATCAGAAGTTTGCAATTATTGACATGTACATTGACCCACTTGTCTATCCAAATGTTGCCTCACTGATTTTCCAGGAGGAACAGGGTTCTGCACTTGTTGGTGCAATTGCTGGTCTAATGACAACAACTGACAAGATCGGCTTTGTTGGTGGTATGGACATCCCATTGATCAACAAATTCGCTGCTGGTTACATCTTTGGAGCTAACTACACAAATAGTTACATTGATGGATCCAACATCACAATCGCCTATACAAACGATTGGGTTGACACTACTGCTGGTCAAACCTTGGCTGACGGAATGTACGACGCTGGTGCGGACATCATTTTTGCAGCTGCAGGTCGTTCAGGGCTTGGTGTATTTGATAGTGTTAAGTCCAAAAATACTACATCATCTGAACCACTGTGGGTCATCGGTGTGGATTCACCACAGATGTACTATGGAACAGCAGATCCAGAGAATCCAGTTGCTCCAACACTCTGTCTGACATCAATGCTGAAACGTGTTGATGTTGCAGCTTACTCAATCATTGATGATTGGGTTGAAAATGGAATTTGGGAGACAGGTTTTGGTCTTATACACACATTCAACCTAACCAACAATGGTGTGGATTATGAGATTAATACAGACCTGTACACTCTGCCAACATCAGTGGTCAGTGCAGTCAATGCTTTCAAAGCTCTGATTATTGCAGGAACAATTGTGGTTCCAGACGCAATATACTGGACATAGAATAACAAGAGGGGTTCTCCCCTCTTTCTCTTCTTTTTCATTCATTCTTAATACCGTAGGGTTAAATAGGTGGGAGAATGTCGCTTAAACGAAATGCAGTTCCGATATTGCGTGTCTGAAACTGGTTCTCAATCTTAGAGGTCATTATCATGGTCATGAGTAGTGAGTATGCGGTAGAGCTCGAAGACATCTCAAAGACATTTCCTGGTGGTGTTGAAGCTAATAAAAACATCACACTCAGGGTCAAGAGAGGTGAGGTCATTGGGCTTTTGGGCGAGAATGGAGCCGGGAAGAGCACCTTGATGAACATCCTCTATGGTCTTTTACAGCCAGATGAAGGGACAATCAAAATTAATGGAGAAGTAGTCAATCTTCAGTCTCCTCAAGATGCTATTCTCCGAGGAGTTGGAATGGTTCACCAACACTTCAAGTTGATACCAGTTCTTACTGTGACTGAAAATGTTGTTCTAGGACTTGAACCGATGAGAATGGAGTTGGATATCACTAGTATTCCCGGGGGGAGTAAGCTCGGGTCAATAATCCCCATAAACTTCAAGTCTGCTGCTAAACGTATCAGGGAGATAGGAGAAGAGAACAGCTTACCTGTGGATCCTAATGCAAAAATACGTGACCTGTCAGTTGGATTGCAGCAGAGGGTAGAAATCATCAAGATGTTGTATCGTGAAGCAGATATTCTGATTCTCGATGAACCCACATCAGTACTGACTCCCCACGAGGTTGATGAACTCTTTGAAACTCTGCAAGAGTTCGTAGATGCAGGGAAGACCATCATTCTCATCACACACAAGCTTAGAGAAACAATGGCGCTCTGCGATCGGATTTGTGTTCTTCGCGATGGCGAATTAGTCGGACTAGTAAACCGAGATGATACATCTCCGCCCGAGCTAGCTCAGATGATGGTCGGACGACCAGTTGTTTTTAGAACAAAGAAGGAACCAAAAGAACCGGGAAAGGTGGTTCTCTCTGTTAAGAATCTAACAGTTCTTGATAACCGTAATCTCGAGAAAGTGAAAGGAATCAATTTTGAAGTTCGTGCTGGTGAAATCTTTGGAATTGCAGGAGTTCAAGGCAACGGCCAGACTGAATTAGTTGAAGCATTGACTGGATTAAGGAAACCAATCGATGGACAAGTATGCATCAAACCAGACTCAGAATATGAAGAAACACATTCACATCTTGAAAGACCAATAATTGGTTACATAACTCACGGGATTGCATTTAATCTCATCATGTTGTTCCTCGGAATAGGTGCTGGTTTACTCGCAGGTATGCTTTTGTTCATGTTTATTAGCCTTGGACCAATTTTTGCTTGGATAGTTAGTATTTCAGTTCCAGGTATTCTCCTTCTCGGCTATGGTGGAAAAGCGAATGCTCTTCTAGGAGAAGCGATTTGGCATTTCCGGCCCAATGTTTCTCGGTTGAATGGAGTAATCCATGGATTAGTGATTGCACTCTTACTTGGAGCTCTTGAGATAGGTTTATCCTATATTGAAATTCCAATTCTGATTTTCTTTGTATCTGTGTTCGTACAATTGGGGGGTCTAGGTGCGTACATCCTCTGGCTTATTCTTAGAGTAATCCTTCTGGCAATCCCGGTAGGGTGGGTATTGAAAATTATCGCTAAGAGATTCAGCCTTGCTTCAACTACAAAGTATGAACCGTGCTCAACTCCAATGATTGATATCACTACAGCAAGAACTCGCACTGTTCGCGAAGCAGGAATGAGTCATATTCCAGAGGACCGACATAAGAGGGGACTCATTCTATCCTTCACTATCGAGGAAAATATTGCACTCGGTACTCATTATTCTTCACCGTTTGCTAAGGGTCCAGGCCATGAGGTTCTTGCAGTAGATAACATACGTAGAACTACTGAGGATTTAGTAAAAGGATATTCCATAAAATTGAGGAATACTAAAGCAGCCGCATCAACTCTCAGTGGTGGGAATCAACAAAAAGTGGTCGTAGCTAGAGAGCTAGCAACAGATCCAAACTTGGTTATTGCTTCTCAACCCACAAGAGGATTGGATGTTGGAGCCACTGAATATATCCACGAGGTTTTGATTGGACTACGTGATGAGGGTGTCGCAGTTTTACTTGTTTCTGCTGAGTTAGATGAGATTCAGAATCTATCTGACCGTATAGGTGTAATTTACGATGGAAAGATTGTGGCGATTAAGACTCCTGGAGAGGCGACTCCAACTGAACTTGGTTTACTCATGGCGGGTCAAATAGAAGATGAAACTCAAGAACAGGGGGTTGATATCGTATGAACGAACAGTTAGAACCAGAATTTGAAGATACTGAAAGCGAAAGTACTCATGGTTTCTTTCAAGGGCTCATCACCAAGGTGACAAGCAAAGAATTCAGAAATCAGTTCATTTGGTCATTAGGTTCTGTACTTCTTGCCCTGGTTGTAGCTGCAGTGATTATGATTCTGGGTGGTTATGACCCAGGGGCGGCATTTGTGTGGCTTGCAGTGGGAGCGATCTCTCAATTCGATCAAGTACTCTGGTATGCTTCACCACTGATCTTGGCAGGTCTTTCAGTAGCACTAGCGTTCAGATGTGGTCTCTTCAACATTGGTGCTGAAGGTCAACTTTACATTGGTGCTATGGCATCAGCGCTTGCTGCATACCTTATCGCTTTACCAATAGTAATTCATCCACTTTTCTGTCTAACTATAGGCGTTCTTGCAGGTGCAGCATGGGGCTTTGTTCCGGGTTTACTAAAAGCGTACAGAGGTGCTCATGAAGTAGTAACTACAATGATGTTGAGCTATTCTGCTGTTTTGTTTACAAGTTGGCTTGTCGGTCCTAACGGTCCTTTTTGGGATGGGAGTATGGTTTCACAAACCCCTCGATTTGATAATACTGCACTTCTTCCGCTTCTTTGGGGAGATTACCTCCACTTTGGTTTCATCATCGCGCTGATAATGGTCTTCGCTGTGGATTTCCTTATCAATAGAACTGTAATAGGGTATGAATTGAGGGCTGTTGGTTATAACACAGATGCAGCTGAATTTGCAGGGATTAATAGTAAGAAGAATATTGTTCTTGCGCTTGCTATAAGCGGAGGTCTATCTGGTCTGGCAGGCTCAACAGAGATTTTGGGAACTTACGACCGGTTTATTGCCAATTGGAGTGCAGGAATTGGTTGGGATGGAATCACTGTCGCTGTACTTGGTAATAACAATCCATGGGGTGTACTTGCAGGCGGTATTTTCTTTGGCGCCTTGAAAGCTGGTGGAAATACAATGCATGCAATTGCACATGTCCCAATTGAGATGGTCAAAGTAATTCAAGGTCTTGTTGTTCTCTTCGTTGCAGCTCCAAGGATAATCTCCTGGTTGATGAAACGCACTACTGAAAACAGAGAAGAACTTTCCACCAAACCCCAACAAGCACTTCCTAAACTATTTAGTTCAGGATATGGACTTGCATCAGTCTTCGTTGGATTAGGTACAGCTCGCAACTTAATGTCATATCCAACACCTTCAATCTTCATTAGTACTGCATCACTGGTCTTGATATTGGTGGCTATTGTTGGTGTTCTTGTATTCATAGCTGATTACTCGGGAAGTCCCCTCGGTCCAAGACTTATGTTATCAATAGCTATTGGATGGGTAATAGCAGCGGCTACGTTTTTGATTGGAACAGGACTGGTTGATCTTGTGGCTTTTCTGATGGGCGGAATAGCATTTCTCCTATTTGTGATTGTCCGACTCCTATCACAACGTGAAAATCCGGAGGTGATTGCACAATGAGTTCGCGGAGATTTATCCAGTTGCTGCGTAAGCGGTACAAGTACCTCGTAGTTTTGCTTGTATTATTCATTGGGCTTTTTGCTATCTTACAATCTCCTCCTTATGAACAGCAAATTGTCGGATGGTTGGTATCGATTACATTACAAATGGCAACGCCACTGGTACTTACTGGACTTGGTGGAATGTTCAGTGAGCGCGGTGGAGTTGTAAACATTGGACTGGAAGGTATAATGCTCATGGGTGCATTCACTGGAGCAGCCGTGACATGGTATGTTGGAAACCCGTTCATTGGAATTATCGGAGCATGTATTGCAGGAGGGTTGATAGCAGCAGTTCACGGAATCATATGTGTGAAGTTCAAGGGTAATCACATAGTTAGTGGTACAGGGGTAATTCTCTTTGGAACTGGATTCTCTACAGTTATGCTCGAACTTGTTTGGCATAGGAAGGGGCAAGGGGATATAATTACAAACACAATTCCTGACATTAGAATTCCGCAGATTCAGAGTCACCCCTTCTTTGGACCAGCGTTCAGTGTAATCTCTCCTGTTGTCATCTTTATGTTTGTAATAACAATAATTGCTTGGTATGTCCTTTATCGCACACCCTTTGGGCTACGACTAAGAGCGGCTGGTGAAGATCCAAGTACTTTAGATTCAGCAGGAGCAAGCGTTGAATGGACCCGTTTTATTGGCGTTGTTATTAGTGGTATTTTAGGAGGTCTTGGAGGAGCATATCTCTCTATAGGATTTGGATCAGCATTCGCTAAAGAGATGACTGCAGGAAGAGGATTCATAGCACTTGCTGCTTTGATCTTTGGTAACTGGACACCCACAGGTGTTTTAGGTGCTGGTTTATTCTTCGGATTCCTGGATGGACTAAACTACTTCATCCAAATCCACTTCCCAATACTTCTACCATTTGCCAACTATATTGCAATGCTTCCGTATCTCCTGGTGGTGGTAGCTCTAGGTCTCATTCGACGATCAGTTCCACCCAAAGGTATAGCAGTTCCCTATGAGAAGGAGAAGGAAGGATAATATCGCAAGAGGGGCATACCACACCCCCTCTTGTTAAATCTCTTGGGACCCTTGATGTAAATCAAAATCTTTGATATGATACAAACGAGTCTGCTGGGAATGCAGCTTCGATGTGCTCTGCTACCTCTTGAGAACAATCTAATCGTCCTAAACCTCTCAGAGTAGTTGCTGGAGTCAGACCACCAATCACTTCGGACAACTGAAGTGCATCAATGGAAACATCTGGTTCAGTTGAATCATCCAACCTCTCAATCTCAAGTTTCCCTGAGTTCGGAACCAAACGAAATGTGCCCGTGTTCCATGGAGCCATCTCATCAGTTAATCTGATGGTGAATGATTCGGTCGCATCTGTGGGGATATTGATAGCAGCACAATACTTTTCGATATCAACAACTCGCATCATCATCCCACCCCAATCAACCGCCTCCCATTTCTGAAGGTCATCCATGTAATATCGAACTGGAACTTGAGGGTCGGTGTACCATCTGATTGTTGTTGCATTTGCTGCGTAGTGACCAACCAATTCAACGATAGAAGGAAAAACATCCAAAGAAGTGTAGGATGTTGCATAAACACCCAGATCGAGGTGGTCCTCTTTTACTTTGGAAAAGTGGAATTTAACGGTTCCAACTGGCTCACCATCGCGTTCGAATAGATGATAATGATTCTCTTTTATCATCCGTTCAAGAGTGAACAATGTATGGAAATTTCTTGAACCATATCGACTCATGGCTTCCTCCATTTTCAGACAAGTAGAAGCCTCTGAAGTATTTGTGAGTTCGCGATTAGTTATCTTTGGATTCCCTTTGACAAGCCTAAGGAGCTCTCGCGGGAACTCATGCTTTATTCGTGATTCTGCAAGCTGATAACCAAATCGTTCATAGTAGTATTTATAGAACGGCGCTAGAATTGAGAGCGACATCCCCTTCTCTCTCATACTCTTGAACGAATCCACCAAGAGCTGACGAACCAGTCCCTTTCGTCGATGTTGAGGTAGTGTACCGACGCCCCAGACGGCTGAGAACGGAACCATGCGTCCTCGAATTATGTTTGTTGTATCCTCAAAGAAAGATACATTGGACACAACCTCCTTACCATCCAATGCTACATAGGACCAATCCCGTTTCTCAGGATTCTGCCAGTTTTTTGTCCACGATGCTTTTCGAACCTCATCCAAGTCTGTAGTAACCTCATGCGCCTTCCACAGAAGTCGGATTGCAGAGTCTCTGTCCTCTTCTTTTGCTTCTCTAAATTTGTACATGTCAACCAAACAGTGGCGATTACATCTTGCTTTTCACTGTTCCGAACTGAGAAAATCACTATCGATGATTTTAGATAGTGCATGAATCTCATTTGTATAAAAATCAGTGGTGAATTTCCGATGGTCTTTCCAACAATCAGACCCAAGGCGATTTGCATCATCCGGAAGGGACAACAGATTCTGGTCGAGAATAGCAAATGGCCAACAGAAAAGGACGAGTTTTACGTTCCTCTTGGGGGACAGATTAAATATGGCGAGTATGGTGAAGAAGCAATTCGAAGGGAGATTCTTGAGGAGATTAAAGCTGATGTCGAAGACATCCATTATCTTGGAACCATTGAAAATATCTTCGAGGCAAAGAAGGAGATTGGTCACGAGATAGTACTTGTCTATGAAGCTAGGTTTGTTGATAAGACACATTATGATAAAGAGATCATTGAAGGTCTAGAAACCGAGCCTGATCCACCCTTGCCCATGGTCCTCTATTGGAAAACACTGGAGGAGATTGAACAGGAAGGTCTTCCTCTATATCCAGATGGATTAAGAGAACTATTGGAGGATAAAGATTCATGACAAAGAAACATGATATTATCATCAGGAATGGCAAAATAGTTGATGGGACTGGAGCAACGCGCACCTCGGGGGATATTGCTATTGATAATGCAAAAATCTCACGCATCAATCAAAAATTAAAAGGCGATGCAAAATTTATCATTGAAGCCGATGGGTTGATTGTATGCCCTGGATTTATTGACATGCATAGTCATTCGGACACAGTGCTTCCCTTTTCAAATAGACTTGAATCAACTATCCGGCAAGGGATAACTACCTCTGTGGTAGGCAATTGTGGTTTCTCTCTTGCTCCAGTTAATGGGGAACGAATCGAGTTAATCAGGAAGGAGTTAGACATCTTCTCACCACCAGGTACTTCACTCGATATAACTTGGAGGTCATTCAAGGATTATCTGGAGGACCTTGAGAGAAGCGGTGTGTCCTCAAACATTGTTCCCCTTGTGGGCTATGGTGCTATTCGGATTGCTGGTGGACCTGGGTATGAGGATAGGATACCTACGAAAGAAGAATTCGAAGCAATGAAAGCATACGCTCGGGAAGCTATGCAAGCAGGTGCATTCGGGATGAGTACAGGTCTCATCTATCCTCCTCAAGTATATGCATCAACTGAAGAAATTATCGAGGTTGCCACGATTATCGGTGAGCATGGCGGACTCTACTTTTCACATATTCGGGGAGAAGGTGAAACTGTTGTCAAGGCAGTACAGGAAGTGATTGACATCGTAAGAGCTTCTGGTTGTGTTGGAGGGCAGATTGCTCATCATAAGGTTGCGGGAAAAGCATTCTGGGGATTGAGTAAAGAAACACTCAGACTCATTGTGGATGCAAATAAAAATGGGATTAGTGTGACTTGCGATCAGTATCCCTACAATAGAGGTAGCACTTCGCTTATTTCTCTCCTTCCGCCTTGGGTTCATTTGGGAGGAGTCGATGAATTACTCAAACGAATTGGAGATATTGAGAATCAGAAACGAATTAAGCAAGAGATAGAGAGTAAACGTGACTGGGAGAATATCGCTGAGGAAGCTGGCTGGGAAAAAATCTTCATCTCATCTGTAAAGACCGAGAAATGGAAGGCAACTGAGGGCTTGAGTATCTCAGAGATAGTCAGAGTGCGTGGATATCCGGATGAATTTGCAGTTCTCTTTGAGATGCTTAGTGACGAACAAGCAGAGGTAATGATGACAATGGAGAGTATGGGGCAAGAGGACATCGAGCGTATAATGAAGTCTGAGTTCACGATGATAGGCACTGATGGCGCAGGTGTCGCTCCCACAGGTATTCTCAGTCATGGAAAACCACATCCTCGTCATTATGGAACATATCCTCGTATTCTTGGTAGATATGTCAGAGAGAAGGGTCTCTTGAGTCTGGAGGAAGCGATATACAAGATGACAGGATTCCCAGCCAAGCGACTCAACTTACAGGACCGAGGCGTACTGAAAGAAAACCACTGGGCAGATATCGTGATTTTTGACCCAGACACAATTATCGACAATGCGACATTTCTCAATCCACATCAGTTCCCTTCGGGAATCCACACTGTCATAGTCAATGGAGAAGTGGTTGTATCTGACGATAAACAATATGATGTACTACCAGGAAAAATTCTGAGGCGACTCTAAGATCATGCCTTCTGGAAACCCTCGTCCGTTTTCTGTTTCAACCGTTTGTCTAAGAAATCCCTTGCGTCCTGATTTGTTCTAAACTCACGAGCGCCTGTGTGACCTATTGTTCCAATCTTACCAAAGTGGATAGTTACAGTTCGCCCTTTGAGTTCTCCCATCCAAAACTCTTGTTTCCCCTTTGATCCATCCCTCAACTCAAACCGCCCTGTTGAGTACTCATATTCTATTTGTATCACCCGCTCAGTGGGTTTAATGGCATACTATCCCTTATAGCAATATTCAATTGGCTTGAATCATCCATTTTCATGAGTTATGTGATATGCCATTCGGCTCGCCTGGTGATAGAACCTACAAATTGGTACTTATCGGAGACGGAGCCGTAGGAAAGACAAGTATCCGCGAGAGATATTTGGGTAAAGGTTTCAAGAAAAGTCAATTAGCAACCATCGGTGTGGACTTTGCTCAGAAATATACGTCGTATGGAGGCGTGAATGTACGTCATATCATCTGGGATCTTGCAGGACAACCCTCGTATGCCAGCGTTCGTAGACACTACTACCAGGGGAGCAGTGCGATCATTCTTGTCTACTCGGTAGTTGAGAGAGTATCATATGATAATGCCAGTAAATGGCTTGTCGAGGCACATAAGCATCTAAGAGGTGCAGAATGGACAGGATGGGAGGGTTTGCCAACTGCAATCATTGGAAACAAGATTGACCTCAGGGAGTCTGGTCAATTTGAGGAGATAGTCACAACTGAAGAAGGCGAGGAATTTGCTGAATATTTCTCTGAGCAACTCAATGCACCGGTTCTCTTCAAAGAGACCTCTGCTCTGACTGGTGAGAACATCAACGAAACATTCAATGATCTTACCGGGTTGATGTTTGCAGCTGATATGCGACGAAAACCCCGAACTGTCAAGACCGCCAATGAACCAGATGAGCGAACAAGAGCTTAGCCCAATCTAGATACTTACAGTGTTTCTTCAAACTGCTTGATAAATTCCTTGAACTGGTCAATACCCTTTTGCCAGAATTCTTCCTTCGTGATGTCGAAACCAATCTCAGCAGCCAAATCACGTGGACTTTTACTGGAACCTGCAGCAAGAAGTGCTTTTAGTTTGGGTACAAACTTCTTACCTTGCTCTTTGTATAATCTATACATCGCATATACAAAGAGTTGAGCGTAAACATATGGATAATTGTAGAAACGGAAGTTAGCCATGTAGAAGTGCAGTTTGAAGGTCCACCACCACTGCATCTCATCCAACCATTCAACAGCGTCACCATACATCTTATCGCGAGCTTCAACCCAGAGTTTTGATATGAGGTCTCCATCAAGATATTTTCCTTTCTCGATTGCTTCGTAGAGTGCATTCTCAAACCACACCCGCGTAGAAACCTGGAATGCCGTATCACCAAACTCATCACAGACAGTAGCTAGAAGAGACCTCTTTTCATCTCTCGACTTAGCTTGTTCCAGTAGCTTATCTGTTATGAGTAGTTCACCGAATATTGAACCCGTTTCTGCGACACAGTAGCTGATTTTGTAGTTAGTCGGAGTTTGAGCGCGAGTGGCGAGGTGTGCATGCATGGCATGTCCAAGTTCATGTGCTTGGGTGAAAACATCAGATGTAATGCCATTGAAACTTTGAAGGATGTATGCGCTTTTACCTGCATGCCAAGTCACACAATATGCACCAGACCTCTTGCCATTTCGAACAACAGCATCGATGTGACATCTATCATACATCTCCTGTATCCAGTTTCCAATCTCTTCATCAAACTCTCGATATGCCTTGACTACAAGTTCCTGAGATTGTTCCCACGAGTATTTTTTCTCTTTTGCATCATTCAAAGGCGCCATGATATCCCAATTGCCAAGTTTATGGATACCCAAAACTTTAGCCTTTAACTTGAGATATTCTTGATACACTCCTCTGTTCTTTTCAATAGTGTTCATCAAAGCTGTGATAGTTTCATCATCAACATCATTTACTATAAAACTTTGAGTCATTGGTGATTCCCAGCCTCTCAACTTAACCATCCGAAGATGGTCCGAACAAATAGCCCTCAGCGCGGCAGACCACAAGATATGATCTTTACCAAGATCCTTGTACACAACTTCGTGAACTCGTCTTCTTACATCACGGTCTTTATGTTGATAATATTGAATGATTTCGCCATAGGGTAGAGTCTTCACCTCGCCATCGATTTCTATCTCATATGTACGAGTCGCTAACCAATCTCCTTGAAGTTGTGACCAAGCTCGAACACCATTCCGATCTTTAGCAATGATGACTTTCTCTACATCTTCACTCAACATGTAGGGGATTCTACGTTTGATAATTTCTAGAAAATGCTTATACTCAGCAAGAAGAGGATCATTGATAATTTCTGGATTCTTTGAGAGTAGCTCGCCTGCTTCTAGTTGAACGAATGCAGTTGCTGCTTGGACGGCTGAAAAAGCATTTCTTGCCTTATCAGCAAGGTGTTTTGCAATATCATCATTCATATTCGCATTATACATGTGTCGCGCATACAAAAGCGCACCTTCATACTGAAGCGTAACAATTTCAGATTCTTGTATCATATCTAGAATTTGTTGAGCATTGTATGATGCAATTTTGCCACGATGCTTTTCTCCAAACTCTTCAGCAGCCTTTGCATAAGCGGTTAACTGCTCTTCAATGTAACCAGGATCGTCAAAATCGACAAGTTGAGAGAGGTCCCATGTCATCTTCTCTGACTCAGTCATGTTCATCGTCCGTGCGGCACAACATTTCTGTGTCTTAAGAGTGCTATGTCGTGGGCATAGAATTGGAATACTTTGGGAATATCCGTTTCTAAAAGTGATCGAATATCTAATTCCATACCCTCACTGCACACATGCAGAGTATTATGCTTTATTGCCAAATCAATGAGAATTATGTCAGAGGAAGCGGTTGCATGTTGAGTATTCTATAGAATAACCACAGAAGGAAAAGCCCTACTCCTAACAGGATAATCGCAAGAGCAACTTTCCAAGTCTTCATTCAAGTCAACTCCAAGATCAAACTAGTTCTTTCATCCAGTTTACAACCTCACTATATGCTCTGACCCTGTTCTTTAGCTTTGCGAGACCATGTCCCTCATCAGCAAATCGTAACATTTTCACAGGCAATCCCTTCTCTTTCAACTTCTCATACATCTGAATCGACTCTGACAATGGAACTCGTTCATCATTATCTCCTTGGATTATGAAGAGTGGAGCTGTTATCCTTTCGATTTTGTGAATCGGACTAACCTTGACCAATGTTTCACGATCATGTTCAAGACTGCCATACTCTGACTCTCTTAGAGACCTCCTCCATGCAGCAGTGTTTTCGAGGAATGTGACAAAGTTAGAAATCCCAACGATATCAACTCCAGCTTTCCAGAGTTCCGGATGTTCAGTCATAGCCGAAAGTACAGCGAAACCACCATAGCTGCCGCCATATACAACTAAGCGATCTCCATCAATCTCATTATCTTCTGATTTAATATGAAGCACCAAATGTTTGATATCCATAATAGAATCAAGACGTTTCTCTACGTTATCCAGATCTAGGTAGGTTCGTCCATAACCTGCACTTCCACGTATGTTAGGTGTAACTAATGCATACCCGGATGACAAGTAGAACTGAATGACTGGGTTGAAATCCGGACGCATCTGTGCCTCTGGACCGCCATGAATCATAAATAGAGATGGCCATCCATCTGGAGGCGATTCGCCTGTTGGGATGTATCTGAAGTAGGGAACACTCAGTCCATCAAAACTCTCGAAGCGATGCAGGGTAGGCTCTACGAATGTCGCTGGGTCTAATCCTGCAGTACTCACTTCGGTAGCTCTCCAGTATGCCATGTCCTTGATATTAAGTATCCAAACACCAGTTGGTTGGATTCCCGAACTCACAGTCACAGCTAACATATGTTCGTCTTTTGAGAGTGTTAGAGCTTTGCTCATTGACCAAGACCTTGCATCTCCATGAGGAATGACACCTCTGAGAGGGAATTGAAGCGTTTCAAAATCACTTGCACCATCATTAGAGATCTTTGCTCTATGGATTGTGCTATAACCTTCTTCATTCTCAACAAAATAGGTCCATATCGAATCTTTCGAGTATGTATACTTCTCAATCTCAAACTTCACAGATTCAGCGACCTCATCCAATGCTCTGAAATCTCCCGAAGTTGTGATGATTGCGAGACGCTTCATATCAGATTTGTAATCTGTGTTCACAAGGAAATGTTCAGAGTCCAACCATCGAACGACCTCCCATCTGACTTGTTTACTGCCGCTGATTGCCGCTGTCTGGTCCACAACATTGCCGCTGGCAATATCAAGAATTAGGAGATGCTGGTCCATATTTCCTAAGAACTGCTGCATGATTATCTTACTATCATCAGGTAATGCACCTGCCACTGCAATGAGTCCTTTCTGAGGTTCATAGAGTAACTCAGGTTCATTTTCACGGAGGGGTATTTTCCATCGATATATATCAAGACGAGCTCTATCTGTGAGGTTTGCGGCGAAATACAAGTATGACTCTGAAGCAAATGTGATTCTATGTTTAGCACCTAGGTCTGATGTCAGCCAGTGGAGAGTACAATCTTCCTCAATCAATCCAATCTGGAAGTTCTCATCACCTCCACGGTCTCTTGTGAAAACAAGTGTTCCATCGGAGAGATAACGCGGATCTGTGCACCTATCCTCTTCGTCAGTTAATTGAGTGCGTGGCAATGTCTTTCCTTTCTCTATCTCGCAGGTATAAATCTGATAAAGCCCAGTCACGTTCGACGTGAAGGCGATTCGTTTTCCATTTGGATGCCAAATGGCACCTCCTGCGGTCTCAACAGCAAGGTAATCTTCAAAACGAGTTTGAGAAGTCATATCGAACCCTGCAATTCACTATGTTTTGAGTATTTCTTTAGCTCAAACATTTCATTTTTGACGAAAAGGGGGTAGTAGTCTTCCGGAGTGTTTCATATATTCTCGATACTCATCACCAAACTCATCAATCATCATTTGTTCTTCCTCAGGAATCCTTCTATAGTTCACCCAGATTGAATAGCCAAAGAAAATCATGACCAGTAGATCCAATGAGATTAGCATTAATCCAAGGGTATAGATGAAAGTACCAAGATACATTGGGTGGCGTATTTGTTTGTATGGACCCGATGTAATCAGTTTATGGTCCCCTTGTAGTTCCAGAGCAATGGACCACTGTGTGTCGAGATGTCTATGTACCCAAACCAAGTAGAAGATTGGTGGAATCGCGATTACTATTCCAAGCCATTGTAACCACTCACCAACTGGAAGATGAGTCCAAGTCCACCAGGGGGGAGCGAGTAAATACAAAATGAGACCAGTACCACCTACTATTGTGATGATGGCTGTGAGAATCTTGAAACCTGTACCCATATCCCTCTCAGCTGCCTTCAGTTTCTCTTTGACTCCCTCAATACTATCATGAGTCTTCGTCTTTCTGCCATAGTATATTCTAACCACACCAAAGGCAGCCCAGAGTAATATGAATGAAAGACGAAAGAAGAGGGGCGAGGTCATAATCCAAACTCTCCATCTGATATCGAACTTTGAGTATTCAAAAATAAGCCTGTTGAATTGAGTAAATGAGATGATGGCTGACTGGCATCAATAGTAACCTTTATTATCAAATTAGAATATTTCGATGTCATCGAAACAATTTCATATTATCGAAATATAATCTAGAGCGAGAGTTACTCTGATGACAGATAACCCAACGTTGGATACTGCAGACTCTTTGTTTGAGCAAGGAAAATTCGATCAAGCCAATGCGATATATGAGATGATTGATTCTCATGAACTTGAGAATGCGGCATCAAAACTAAGAATTGGCGAAATCGCATTACTCTCTAACAATCTCGAAAAGGCGGAGGACTATCTTAGCAGGGTCCTGAGGATTAATCCGGACAACAACAGAGCTAAGAGTTTGCTTGCGGAGTCATTCATTCGGAGAGATATGTTTGACAAAGCATCTACAATGTATTTTGATCTGAATCGTGAGGGAATCGCAACCACTCTCAGACACTTTCAAGACCTTACACCCTATGACATCAGCTCTGAAGTGTCAGAAACCTCTATTGACTTTGTAATGAAGGATCCACTGCCTATTGTCACTCTGAAAGTCAATGAAAAGGAACGGTGTGATTTCCTAATAGATACCGGAGCAGCTTCAGTGATT
>JBHLRC010000070.1:0-16225 GCA_048882965.1 Candidatus Thorarchaeota archaeon | reverse complement strand
ACCTTCACCACAGGTTCAAAGGCAGCTGTGGCTGGCGGGGTCACTACGTTTGTGGATATGCCCCTTACAAACCAGGTTGATACAGTCAAAGTGGTGGAGGAGAAGATATCCAAAGGCGAAGAGATGAGTGTCTCAGATTTTTCCTTCTATGCAGGGATGATGAACTCAGAGAATGTCGTCGCAATCCCGTTGCTTGTTGAAAAGGGAATAGCCGCCTTTAAGGCGTTCACCTGTGAGCCATACCAAACGAGCAATGGAGTCATTATGAAGTGTCTGAGTGAGGTTTCTGAAGTAGGAGGACATCTCACTGTGCACTGTGAGGACCAAGGTGTTCTTGAAGAGTTCAGTGGTGAGATGGATGGAGAGTGGGACGCACCTATCAGTCATTCACTTGCAAGGCCAAACATCGCTGAGCAACTTGCCATAAGTCAGTGTATCAATATCGCGTCCAAGACTGGAGGACATCTCCACATCGCTCATGTGACTACAATAGAGGGAATGCAGGAAGTAGAGAAAGGTAAGCTTCGAGGGACCACTGTGACCACTGAGGTGTGTCCACATCATCTTGTCTTCTATCGTGATGATATGAACCGCCTAGGTCCAAAAAGTAAGTTAAATCCTCCATTCAGAACCAAGGAGGACAGGGCTGGACTCTGGTCAGCCTTGCTTCGTGGGACCATTGATACAGTTGTGAGTGACCACGCACCCTGTCCCATTGAGGAGAAAGAGGCGGGTGCAGAGGACATTCGTGAAGCCTGGTCGGGTGTTGATGGCATTCAGATGATTCTCAGAGTCCTAATGTCAGAAGGGATCAACAAAGCTAGGATTTCATACTCAAGGCTCCTACGAGTTTGCTCTCGAAATCCTGCAAGAATATTTGGACTCTATCCCAAGAAGGGAGTACTGACCATCGGAGCAGACGCTGACTTTGTGATAATTGACCAGAACAAAGAAGAGAAAATCACGGCGGACATGATGGAATCAAAATGTGGTTGGACACTCTACGAAGGGATGACTATGAAGGGAACTCCGGTAATGACCTTTATCAGAGGTGTTCAGGTGTACACTGAGGGGAAGGTGACAGTAAAACCGGGTCATGGGAAGTTCCAAGCTATGGGAAGCGGACATAGACCGATTGGAGATTGAACTTTGACAGAACTCGAGTTTGTATTTGGTGACCCACGAATCTGTTCAGGATGTACAACATGTGCAAACACATGTAGTATCTATTTCTACAAGGTAATCAGTCCGGCACGTGCACGGAATAGAGTGGTCAGAGTTGAACCAGCATTAGATTTCCCACTCTTCTGTAGAAATTGCGAGGATGCACCCTGTATCGAGGCTTGTCCAGAACAAGCACTTATGCGCACATCAAAGGGAATCGTGATTGTCAACAACAAGAAATGCGTAGGTCATGGAGAATGTGTCAAGGCGTGTCCATACTATGCAATCAGAATTCACCCTGATACTGGAAAGGCGTTCAAATGTATTCAATGTGGCGAGTGTGTTGATCGATGTCCTGCAGATGCCATCTTTATGACAACAGAGAGAAACCTTGCTGAAAGGGACAAGGATGGCAGTATGAGGGCATTGTATGAACAGTACAAAGACGAGATTTACGACAAGGAGGAGGACTCACTATGATATCTGGAGTGGGCGGTCAAGTCCTTTGGGTGAATCTGACAAAGGGGACTATAGAGAAAAGACCATTGGATGAAGAGATGGTGAAGGACTACCTCCTGGGTGCTGGATATCTCTCACGGACTCTTTTCGACCATATACCAAAGAGAATCAATCCCCTCAGTGAGAAGAATGTCCTTGGCATAGCCACAGGTCTTCTGACAGGTTCTATGTTTCCTCAGGCATCTAGACATGTTGTTGCGGGCTTGTCCCCATTGACAGATATATGGGGTGAGAGTCATGCTGCAGGATTCTGGGGAGCGGAGTTGAAATTCGCGGGATATGATGCTATAATCTTCACTGGGGCATCCAAGAGTCCTGTGTACCTCAACATCAGGGATGACGATGTCCAACTTCTGGATGCAGAAACTGCAGGTATCTGGGGACAAGATGTCTTTGAGACCGATGACATCCTCAAGGAAAAACATGGAAAGAGAATAAAGACTCTGTCAATTGGACAAGCTGGTGAGAACCTCGTACGGTTTGCAGCAATAATGAACGACCGAGACCGTGCGTCAGCGCGTTCCGGGCTGGGGGCGGTCATGGGATCGAAGAAACTGAAAGCAGTAGCCGTGAGAGGGACTGGAAAGCTTGAGGTAGCGGACCCGAAGAACTACCTGAAGGAGATTGACAAGTTCCATAAACGGATGATGGCAAATCCCTTCACAGAGGGTAGAATCAAGTATGGAACAACGAGTCTTGTTGAGCTGATGCAGCATATTGGTAGGCTACCAAGTTTCAACATGAGGCAAGGCGTTTTTGACGGATTCGAGAAGATAAGCGGTGATGCTATCAACGAGCAATACTTCGTGAAAGCACGGGCGGACTTCTCGTGCTTGCAGAGGTGCGGTCGTTATACAGCAGTGAGAACCGGTCCCTATGCATACGAAGGCGGCGCTCCAGAGTTCGAAACCCAATCTTCCATGGGTTCACGATGTGGAAATGACAACCTTGAGTCAGTCTTATTCGGACATCATCTTGCCAATCAGTACGGGATGGACACGATATCACTCGGTGCCACAATCTCGTGGGCTATGGAAGCGTGGGATGAGGGTCTATTGACTGCTGAAGATACCGGAGGTATTGACCTAGGCTGGGGTAACCATGAAACAGTAGTAAAGCTGACAAGGATGATTGCTCTGAGAGAGGGCTTTGGGGATGTACTTGCTGAGGGTAGTGCAAGGGCTGCTCAAAAGATCGGAAGGGGAACTGAGAAGTTCGTCATGGCTGTGAAAAAGCAGGAGATTGCTGGTCAGGAACCCAGAGCGCAGAAGTCAATGGGGTTGGCTGCAGTGACAGCGGCCAGGGGTGCAGACCACCTCTATGGGTTCCCTGTCCTCGATGAAGCTGGATTTGATAACGAGATCAAGGAGCGGTTTGGAAAGCAGTACTTACCTGAGATGGCCGAACGGTTGAACCCGAAATACAAGGGAATCATGGTCAAAGAGTGTGAGGACTATATGGTCATGGTGGAGAGTGTAGGGGTCTGTAAATATGGAACGCAAATCCCTCCAGAGTTCTTCTACGATGATATTGCTCTAGCGCTGAAGATCCATAATGGCCTCGACCTGAGTAGTAAGGAGCTGCAGGTCATAGGAGAACGAATTGTAAATCTGAACAGACTGTTCAATGCTAGGCTTGGAATAACACGAAAAGACGACTGTCTACCAGAGAGGTTCATAAAAGAAAAGGCACCCACGGGTCCATCAGCGGGAGAGATTGTCGAACTCGATATGATGCTCGACGAATACTACACTGAACGTGGATGGGACTTGAAGACAGGTCTACCTACAAAGGAAACACTAGCAAGACTAGGTCTTAGTAAAGATGCTTAGTTCACTCACAAGTAGCACAGACATTTGTAATTGTATCTTTCACACCATCGACTTTCCGCAGGTCATTCACTACAAAGGAACTCAGTGCTTCAGGTGTCTTGAAGACGCACTTGATTAGAAGATCATATGCCCCATAAATCAAATAGGCCTCCTCAACCTGATCCAGACTACGAACCTGATCCAGTATTGCTCGCGACTTTGTCGACTCTACCTTGGCCATGATGAAGGCAATAATCACTTCTTGTCCACCCGCAAATTCTGTCGTCCTGTTCTATCTGCGTCACCCAACATAAAACTGTTGCTAGAAATTTCGATGTGTCCTCTTCTATTCAGTTCGACACGCATTTTTCCGTTATCCGAAGCAGGAAGTTTAATAGCAAGGTGTTCTCGACGCCGACTCGTTAGAGGAGGCTCCGTGCTTGTCTACCGTCACTCCCAAATCAACTGGGGCGCAGAAGTCTAAGAAACGACCCAAGAAGAAAAGCCAGTTTGAACCCAGAATTCTTGCGTTCTGCTGCAACTGGTGTTCCTATGCCGGGGCGGATATGGCCGGAACAAGCAGGATGCAGATGCCCCCTAATGTGCGAATCATTAGAGTAAACTGCACGGGCAGGATAGACATCACATTCATTCTAGATGCGCTGTACCAGGGAGCCGACGGCGTTTTAATCTCGGGCTGCCACCCCGGGGATTGTCATTACACGAGTGGGAATCTGAAGATGAAAGCACGATTTGTCCTATTGCAGAGCCTGCTCGAGGAAGCAGGGATTGAGCCTGAGAGAGTGCACCTTCAATGGGCAAGTGCAGCAGAGGGTGACGTCTTTACAGAAGGCGTCACAAAGATGGTTGAACGCATCAAAAAATTGGGGCCAAACCCGGCCAGGAAGGGACAATAGACCATGGCAAAGACCAAACGAATTGCACTCATGCAGTTGAGTTCCTGCTGGGGCTGCAACCAAGCGCTCGTGGACCTTCACCTGAAGCTACTCGATGTGCTACCTGCTCTAGAGATTGTGTACTGGCCAGCGGTGGTTGACTACAAGCTCCACGACCTGGAGGCACTCCCGAAGAGATCAATCCACATTGGCCTGGTCGAAGGTAGTTGCAGAACAAATGAAGACCTACATCTTCTGAATGTGATGCGGGAGAAGAGTAAGACACTCGTTGCCTGGGGCTCATGTTCAGCATATGGTGGTATACAGGGGCTCGGAAACCAGTGGGATTTGAAGGACCTACTTGATAGAAAATTCTTGGAGGTAGAAACAGTTGAAGATGGCAGGATTCCAGATGAGAACGTGCCAGGATTCACTGAGAGTATTGTACCAAACCCTGACATTGTGCCAATGGACTTGGTGCTTCCGGGGTGCCCTCCGACTAGTGAGAACACTCTCGAGGCGCTTGTTGCACTCCTTGAGAATAAACCCTATGACCTTCCTGACAAGACTGTGTGTGACCAGTGTCCCATGGAGAGGGAAGAGAAGCGTATCACTAAGTTTCACCGAACCCACGAAGGCAAGATTGACCCAACAAAGTGTCTACTGGACCAGGGGTATCTGTGTCTTGGATTTGCTACCATAGGTCTCTGTGGAGCGCAGTGTCCATCAAAGGCGACTCCGTGTAAGGGATGTTTTGGTCCACCACCCTCTGTCTCAGACCATGGAGCGAAGATCATCTCAGCTCTGGGAGCGATTGCTGATATGACGACTGAAGAACTCAAGGCGGCATTCCCAGATCCTATTGGCTCATTCTATTTCACAGACTATGCTTCCTCATACGTTTCGAAGATTCGAAATCAGACAAGGAGCAAAGAGAAATAACCCTGACAATTCAGTGGTTGCCGTTAAACCGTAGACAGTATGTGGTACCAGGCACACTCATGTCGTGGATATTATCTGAAACTACAAGTTGAATGTCTAATAGTGATGCGATGCCTCGTATGAGGAGCACACCGAGTCCTACTAAGGGACGGTCTGGTGTGGACAATGACTCTCTTGAGTTCAAAAATGCCTTAATCTTATCAGACAATCCACTCCCTCTATCGCTGATTTCCAGTTCAAACCCATTCGTTTCAACAATCTTGGCACTAGCTAGCAGAGAGGGACTTCCATGTTTGAATGCATTATCAAAGATGTTCCAGAGCAGTTCATCAACTAATCGTGAGTGTTCAATCATAATGCCATCAGGTATCTCAATTTGAATTTGCTCGTGAGAGAGTTTGTATTCCTTTTCGACTCTCTCTCTTGCCTTATTTACAGCAAGCAGTAGAGATGTCTTTTCAGAGGGGGCTTTGATTTGACTGATTGATACGGAGATATCCCTCATCTCGTCAACAAAATGACCTGCATCGACCAAGACACTGGTGGCAATGTCAATCCAATGGTTCTCCACAACATCCTCGCCCTCAGTAAGTTCGAGGGCATGACGAGCAGTCTGGATGTAGTTTCTGATATCATGCTGGACCAAGCCGGATATGATTTGGGAGATCTGATACTGTATCTCAAGATCGTTTGTTACTGTCCCTGTAAACATTGTAAGCATCGCAGACGCAGTGATTATGACTCCCAGAGATTGAAGAATAACGAAGAAATCGAAGAGCTCAAAGTTTGGTATTGTGAAAGGCACGACCAACCAAGAACCAGCCCAAACCAGAAGACCAATCACTAGCCAAATATTGGAGATATCACCAGTACTCTCAAAGCCAAGAACAGTTCGAGCAGATAGTAGACAGACGTAAATGATGTAAAAGCCCAATGGAATGAAGACAAACTGGAATCCCAAGTGGATGACATACCCGATGATCAAGTAGCTTGTGAAGAAGATAACACCAGCTGCATAAAACCGTAGACGCATACTAGTAAGTTCCGTCGTGCGTATTCCATCATGAATGAGTGTTATTCCAATGAACATACAATTGATAGCAACCAAGTCTATCAAAGCAAGACCAGAAGGTGATGATGCAAATCCACCTTGCAATGCACCAAGAGAATAGACTAACCAACCGATTGCCCAAAGTCTATAACCTTGCCTTTTTGAATAACGAATCAGACCCCATGCGATGGTCCCATAGAAAGTGATGAATGTGAAAAGGAGGACCATATCAAATACTAGGTCTGTTGCTTGCATCATAAGGCGGCTCCACTATTGTTTCAACGCATCAAACACGGTCACTGAAGATTCAATTTGAAATGCCAAATATAGGTAACTATGACATATTCACCTGTGGGTATATTGCGATATCTACAATGTCTAAGAAGCATACCAATGGGCAAGACAGCCGGTAGAACTATTTCGTGGTGTTCTTCCATAAAAGAGGAGTGAGCTCTATGAATCTTAGGGAACTGGTTGATGAGAAACATTTCCCAATTTGGGGTATGATTGCATCAGTAGTTGGTCTGTTGTTCGTCCTGACCCCGCAGTTTTTCTATACCGGGACTGAGGGTGAAGCATATTCAATGTTCAACCATGCAGTGTCTGAACTGGGAGAACTTGGAGTTTCTGAACTTGCTTGGATGTTCAATATTGGGTTGTTTTTGGCAGGGATTCTCTTCATACCTTTCATGATTGGTATGGGGCTTTACCTAGAGAATATTCTAGGAAAACTGGCTGCTGTGGGAGGAGTCTATTCATCTGTTTCCGTATCTCTGGTTGGTGTATATCCGATGAACTACCTGTATGCCCATTCTGTCACCGCGCTATCATTCTTCTTTAGTGGGATGATCATGACTCTTCTCTGGGCTCTAGCAATCTTAAGTCAGAAGAAAGGAAAGGTCAGCAAAGTTCTTTCACTTGGCGGATTTGTAAATATGACAATATTTGCCCTCTTTCTCTACGGTCCATTTGATGAGTTTGGTCTTGAACCAAGACCAGCATTTTCCATGAGAATTACTCTGGAGTGGGCAATATACTGGGCAATTGTTGGATACCTACTTCTTCTCTCGGTCTATGTCTGGAGAAAAGAGAAGAGGGAGGAGAGTTCTGAGTAGAACTCCCTCACTCCAAGAACAATGAAACCCGTCCTGGTAATGCAAATCGTGCCTTGTTCTGTGGGTCATATTCCGGCTTTTCGGAGCCATAAATGAACACGTCGACTCCTAGCTCTGCCTTCAGATGGTCTAGTGATTCAGTCAGCGCAGCCATCTCTTTCTTTGAGCTGGAAGAATGCTCCCACAACCCATTTTCCTTAGCGATCCTGTCCACGATTCCTTTCACTTGTTTGCCATGCTTTCTGAAGTCCTCGTTGGACATCAAGTGTTTCATGATATCACCAACAATGATGGATAAGTTAGCCGCCCTGATGCTGTTCATAGCTTTGAACATCCACTCGGGGGCGACATAGATGTGAAGTTTAGTGGGTTTCCTGCCCTTCATCAGCCTCATGATCTCTCTTGTGTCCCGGATGGTAGATTCCACAACCTCGTGTGTGGTCTCCACTTCTTGATCTATGAGCTTCTTGTTAGGTTTTGGCCAGTCTGCCAATGAGATGTATCCTTTACGACCCATTTTGGACCAAATCTCCTCGCACATATGTGGCATTAGTGGTGTTGCTAACCTGACCCAGATATCGCACACATACGCCATAGTAGCATCACGTTCGTCCTTGGGAACACCAGGACGTTTGAGATACTGATTTACCGTCCGTATCATTTCTGATGTGGCTATGATGGCATAATCACGTAGTCTGAAATCATCAATTAGATTGGTGCAATTATCTGCCATGGTGTTCACTCGTGAAACAATCCATCTTGTTGCCATTGTCGGATTGTCCTTCTTAGTGTAGACCTTTGGGGACTTCTTTGAGTACTTGAACATGATTTCTTTGAACTGTTTGGTGCGGCCAATCATGGCAGTTACATCACGTTCATGCCACTCCATGAGGGAGGCAGGTTCTGCTGCTGCCATGGCATAGACACGAAATACATCCGCACTGTACTTCTTTGGGACCTCAACCAAGGGTATTACACTACCCTTGCTCTTACTCATCTTCCCACCAGCCATGACCAAGTACTCGCTTATACTGATTCGTTGGATCCAGTATTTTTCGGGGAAGATTGCCACATGATGGAACAATGCAAAGCTCAAGTGGTTTGGTATATGAGCAGGATTTGTGTGACGTTGGTCATTGGGATACCAATAACGAAACTCACTCTGAAGAGTCTTCAATACTGCTGCATCAACTCCGGTGGTTTTACTCACTTTAGCGGGAGTCCCCTTACCTAGAAAGACAAAGTCGAAGAATTCAGGTGTCAGCTGCTCAGGCTTAATCTTGTTTGCTCGGATGTGATGCACAATGGTATAGTATGCCATGTAGATTGTTGAGTCAGACAGCGATTCAATTATCCAGTCTGAATCAAAGGGCAACCTTGTACCTATACCACGTTTACGGGCGCAGGGTCGCTGAGTCAGCCAGTCGAAAGTGTTTTCAAACAATACCCTAAATTGCTCAGGCACTATATCCATGGCGGCCAATGCGGCTCTGGTCTTCTCTTTCCATCCTGGGCTTGTATAATCCAAGAACCATTGGCCTGCAAAAACACCAACTTGGACGTCAGTTCCACATTTACAAACCACAGGTCGCTCATCAGGCTCGTAAAAGACATCGACTCGATTAATGGATTTCATCCACTCAACAACGTCGTCTTTGACATCCTTAATCTTTCTTCCAGAGAACTGCTGACAGTTGTCCTTCATGACACCATCATAGAATTCAGCCTTGTAAATCTCCTGCGTTGCTTCCTCCAGCTTTTCATCTTCAGACTGCGATTTGATGCCCCGATTTTCAACAGCATCTTTTGCGGGGAATTCACTATATCCCTTGATATCAATCATGCCGATTATCTTAATGGACCTCACATCTTCTGCAGAGATACCATACTTATCCAGACCAGAAGGGTCATCCCATAGGTCTCGTAGAGCAATGTAGTCGAAAGGTGCATGACCGGGTACGGAGTATACCACTCCAGTAGCATTGTTGACATTAACGAATTCTGCTGGTAGGATTGGTATGTCGTGACCATCATGAATCGCTTTGAATTTCTTGCCTATTATTTTAGAGCCGGGGAATGTATCTAAGACCTCAACTTCTTTTGCTTGTAACCGTAGCTTCTCAACCGCAGCTTTTGAAATGACCCACTTCTCACCATCAACGTTAGCCCAGACGTACTTCTTAGTTGGATGAATCCACATATTGGTGACACCAAAGATAGTTTCGGGTCTCAATGTTGCTGCAACCAAGAACCCATCCTCAAATGGCCATTTGATGGCTGTGAACTCCTTTACCTTAGCGGTGGCACCTTCCAACAGGTCATCCTCGCCAACTGGATTTCCATCCTTGGGACAATACAACAATGGGTAATTACCCTGTTTGATGTATCCTTTCTCCATGAATTTTTCATATTGCCATTCAACAAACTTGTTGTATTCCTTATCGCCAGTCGTAAACTTACGCCGCCAGTCTATGCTATATCCCAAAGCATCAAAGTCCTGAGATATCGCATTAGCAAAGAAGGACGCTGTGACCCAAGGATCTGTGAACTTAGCCAGTTGCGCGTCCACCTCCTCTTCAGTATCGAAATACAACCGTAAGTCGCGTTTGTATTGCTCAATCGCAACTGGGTCTCCGGCTCGAACTCTGTCCACCATTCCCTGGATAGGAGTTCCAGTCATATGGGATGCCATTGGAAACAAGACATTGAATCCTTGCATCCGCTTGTAGCGAGCGATGACATCACCGATTGTATATGTCCTGCCATGACCGATATGTAGAGCCCCATTCACGTAAGGATAGGGGACTGTCAAGAAGAATTTCTTCCGTTTTGGATCAGGGTCAGCTTCGAAGACCTTGTCTTTTCTCCAGCGTTTCTGCCATTTCTTCTCTATCTTTGCCAAATCACTCATATCCGGTAACCTCTCTTGATACTGAAGGGTTGGAAAATTCCAAGATGGCGGCCTCTATAAAGGACTCGCAAAAGGAAGGTATGTTAGTTTTCGAGAACGCAATCCATCCTGGTTCACTCTCTCCAACCAAGCAGTAGGGACTCCCTTATTAGAGCTATGGTCAATTAGGATTGACCTAGCATTAGATGACTGAGTGAAAGAGAGTGAGTACTCAAGACGAATACATGGATGTACATAAGACCCTCCTGCCCTATGCAGTGGTGTATCTGTTCTTCCGAGGGCTGGAAAAAAAAGGGGATGTAAAATCATACTGCGAGGGGGCAAATGCTGCAGGGAGATGGTTCTTTCAAATATTCAATAGGGAATTCATTGACGAGCTTGCTCAAGTGATAAACAGAGCGCTAGGCAGGAGAAAAAAGAATCCGCCCGTCTTAGAGGTAATGAGTGGTGATGGGCGGCTAACTGAATTTCTTCAACCATTGATTAAAAGACGGTGTATTGCAACTGACAGCAAAGATGGACGTTACAACATTGCATACCCAAAATGGGTCGAAACTCTTGATGCCATGGATGCTATTGAGAAATACTCCCCATCATTTGTGATCATGTGTTGGGAACCCTATCTCTCTATGACAGGGATTGAGATAATGAAATTAGGGATTCCAATGGCATGGATAGGCAATCCGGAGAAATGTGGACACACCGATATCTTTGATCAACCGTACATACCACTTGAGAGTAAGTATGCCTTGTGTAGACATGATTTCTTCGAGGAAAAAGAATTCAAGACAGACATCTTCTTCTTCAACTGCAAACCAGATTGGATCTAAGGTCTTACACTGCTTCATATTTTATGTGGCATTTGTTAAAAACATCAGTCGGAAGAAGGTTTCAGTATGGTAAAGGCGGTTGTTGATGCGGTGGATATTGACCCGAAAACTGGCACCACTTTAGGATACTATACCTTCGGAGAAGAGCGTCCGAACGTTTTCATCCTTGCAGCCATGACTGGGCGGTCTGCCACTGATGTCTATGCAACCTATCTCATCATGAAACATCTTGAGGGTCTTGAGAGAATTGAGGGATCTGTGACGTTTCTACCTGTTGCTAGCCCACTCGCTTTTCGTTTAAGAGCCAAGATATCACCACTTGACTCCAAAGACCTTGACACTGTCTTTCCAGGAAATGAATATGGAACGGTAACTGAAAGAACAGCATGGGAGATTTGGCGGAAGGCATCCAACGCGGACTATATCATCGAACTTCGCACTGGTTGGCAGAACTGTACAAGTCACATTGTTGCTATGCATAGGGATTACATTCATGTGAGAAACCTTGCGTCGCAGATTGGGCTCCCATACGTCATCCAATCATCTGGGACGAGAGGGACCCTCACAACAGAAGCTGCGCATGAAGGGATTCCATCAATATCTGTTGAAATGAGAGGAGATACTGATCAGGTGGATTCACAGGCTGCTGTTGAGGTGCGGGAGGCAATTCTAAACCTATTTCGTACAAAAGACATGATTGCAGGTAACAAGATTGAAGCCTCAAACACCCTCTTAGGCAGACTACAGCATGTCAATGTAGAAACAGAGGGATTCTTTGTTCCTGCAGTGAATCTTGGTGAAACCGTGGAGAGAGGAGATATTATAGGACATGTCCAGGACAAGAATGAAATTACTACACCTTATGATGGCGCAGTAATTTCACTCAGCAGAATCAACTATGTTTTTGAAGGAGATATGATTGCTCGTATTGCTGCCCCGCTCAGTGACCAATGGGCTTCGAAAAGTGGGGATCAGAAAGAGTCGACGCCTGCAAGAAGGAAATGGTGAAAGTGAGCGATAATTGCAATGATATGCAATATCTCATGCGAATAAATGTGGGCGATAGCCGTCTAAGGGATCGACGAAATCTCCTACTTGTCGGGAGCTGTATGGATAGATTTCCAGAGATAGTGGAAGAGGTCTGTGAAAGAGAAGGGAATCCAGCAGTTCTTCACATTTGTCTGGAAGAAACTCACATGAATCACGCAGGATTCAAAGTCAGTTCAATTGTGAAGTACTCTGATATCAAGAAAGTCGTTGTTCTCACAGTGGATGGAAGTCCTCATTGTGTTCAGCTACATTATCTCATAGAGGACATAAAACGACACTTTGCGCAGGATATCGAAACAGTCCACTATGTCATTGAGAAGGGCAAACTGCATAAAATCTCAGCAGCTGCCGTGAAGCATTCCAGACACTTATCAAAGATTCAGAAGCTGTCTAAACGCTAGTGTATTTTTGGTAGTATGAAACCTGCATTCTTCTTGTACTGCAGATACTCATCTCCATAATGCCTCACAAGTTTTCGCTCCTCGAAGTAAGCACCAATCATTGTGTACGTCATCAGACACAGGGAGAAAACGGCAACAATTGGAAATGGATAGATTAGTATGACAGCTAGTAACACAAGAATAGTGGCCAGGTAGAGAGGATGGCGTATCCGAGAATAGATGCCATTTGTAACAAGCTCTGCTTTTCTGTCAGTCCTCATGTCTGCAACAGTGCTTACGGATATCACTCGCGATGCCATCATAGCCATGATTGCACCAGTCAGACCCAAGATAATTCCTGAGATGAACAAAACTGGATGAAGCAATGTTGGCTGTGTGATGAAGTATATCCAGTTCCAGAAGTTCATGGAGAGGAAAGCAATCAGTAGTGTAATAATACTCGTTGTGGTGAAGATTCGAGAATAGCCTTCTTTGCCCCATCGATCAATGACCTTCTCTTTCACACGAAGCGAAGAGAGGCCACTATGTTGCAGTCCAAACAAGGATGATGCCAGAATGACAATCAGGTATTCAATCATTGTGAAACCTCATTAATATCCACTAAACACTATGTCGCTAACCTTATAAGTTAACTATTGTGTATTTAACAATAGTTAATATATTCCCCATCAGGTGAATAGTAAATGAGTGAAGCAGCAAAGAACCCCTTCTCTGCGATTGAGATGTGGGATGATACAATGGTCACCGTGAATGAAGGTGACGAGAAGAAGAAGAAAGTAGACGCGAAACATTACAGCATCCGCTATCTCGTTGGAGAAAGCGAAGATAAGAGATTCGTTGATGGCGGTGATGACGTGGCAGAACTAACTGAGAAGACATTGTTTCTGGCCCCATCAGTTCATCATGTAATTGGTGACCCATTCCACTACGATCGTTCAAGAGTGGAGAGCATAAGCGGAAAAACCAGAATCGAAGAGAGAACAAAAGAGCTGATTCGTCAACCTGTTTGTGACGAGCACATGACGGTAGAAGTCACATATGAGAGCCCGGAAGTGGAGTGCTGCGCTATGTCCAAGGAACAAGCTGACAAAATGCGTGTACCACTTCAATACGTGGCTGGATACATACTCGGAAAGAGTGAGGGACTGATAAAGATAGCACTCTCAAAGACAGTGCTTGAAGACGAAACCGAGTACTATGACAACATCCACATCATTCCAGAGTCTGCTGTCAAACAGATGTCCTGTCTGGAGTAATGTGCAAATAAGAGGTTGAGCGTCCGATCATCTCCTTGAATCTGGCTGCCCCCACACAGCTGGACTTCCTTTCGCTTCGGGCGTTCGCCTCTCCCTCTCTATATTTGTTTTCAATGACGATAGAATCTGGGTGAGTTTGAGATTAGGTCACAAAGAACCGATTCCATAGTTTGAGTTTACACCATAGAGAATGAAAATATAGAGTCGGCAGTTAACATAGACATCTGAATTTAGAAGATTGATTGAATTCGGTAATATTGTTCATACGTATGTATGAGGATAGTATGTTTTCTTGAAAATAGTCTCGAAAACAATGGTGCAATAGCTCACGGATGCTTAGACTTATATACGCAAATAATAGCGCTTGGGGAAGCATCCTCCTTGGGCTGTGATTTTGCAATCCTTCAGCTAAGCATGTACGCGGCTATATCTCGAGAGGAAGCAAACAGGTGATTCAAAAAATGGCAAGACCGGCTCGGTCCACAATGGACAGACACAAGGGCATGGCTGTATGTTCCGTATGTGGTGGTAGTGATTTTTACCAAGACTTGACACGTGGTGAACACATCTGTACTTCTTGCGGGTGTGTGGTAAACGAGAGACTTCTGGATACTGGACCTGAATGGCGAGCATTTACAGCTGAAGAGCGAAATGCAAGAGCCCGTACGGGTTCACCGATGACATTGACAATGGCAGACAAGGGACTTGCCACAACCATCGGCTGGAGCGACAGAGATGCAAATGGACGAGCAATTAAGGCTAGCAGCCGCGCAGCAATCTACAGGATGCGAAAGTGGCAGATTAGAACTTTAGTTCACAGTTCTCAGCACAGAAATCTCAGTATAGCAATGAGTGAGATGGATAGGCTTACATCACAACTAGGAGTTCCTAGCGAGACTAAAGAAACCTCTGCACTAATCTACCGAAAGGCTTTGAGTAGACGCCTTGTTAGAGGTAGAAGCATCGAAGGGATGGTAGCTGCAACAATCTATCTCTCATGTAGGATACACAAAATCCCAAGACAGTTAGATGAGATTGTCACTGAGGCCAGAGTAAACAGAAAGGAACTCGGTCAGTGCGTACGCCTTATTCTACGCAATGTTGATGTGAAAGTACCAATACCATCAGCAAACGACCTGATGCCAAGGATTTCTGCAGACCTCAATCTTGATGGAAAGACTGTTCAGACTGCCATGAACATAATCAACGATGCTCGTGAGAGAGGCATAACTGCTGGGAAGGATCCTGGTGGTCTAGCAGCTGCAGCACTCTACATCGCAGGTATCATTGAGGATGACAGACGAACTCAGAGAGAGATTGCTGAAGCATCAAATGTTACTGAAGTGACTGTTCGTAACAGGTACAAAGACCTCGCAAACAGTCTACAGATTACAATCAAACCATAGTAGTTGGGATTTCTCCCAACTGCTCCATCCTCTTTTTCAATGCGTAAATTCATTTGTTGGCAATGTCTAGGACATGCTAGATCCCAATGACTCAATTCTTACTTGTCCTCTGTGGACTTCCAGCATCTGGTAAGTCAGCCTTAGCAGACGCAATACAAGTGGAGATGGACTCTAGCGTAGAGATTGTAAGGACAGATGATTGGAGAGATGACAAGTACTACACTGATTGGAAACCTGAGAGGGAGAAGCCTGTCCGTCAAGCAGCACTAGAGAAGACCAGAAACTTAGTTGCCTCCGGTAAGAGTGTCATCCATGACGATACTAATTACTACGCCAGTATGAGACACGAATTGTTCGATGTGGCTGTTGAAAGTAGATGTGCATTTGCCATAGTCCATGTCACCACACCATTGACAACTGCGTTGAAATGGAACCGTGAACGCGAAAGTTCGAGAATTCCAGATAGTGTGATTATGGATATCTTTGAGAAGTTTGACAATCCAGGTCGACGATATCTCTGGGATAATGCAGAGTATGAAGTCGATATGGAGATTCAAGATCCGAGAACAGTGGCAAATGAGATAGCGCAGATTCTTGAGGTTCTTGAACCTGCAACGAAACCAACACCAAGAGTGGTCACAAGTACAGAGTTTGAGAGATTGGATATGGAGTTGCGGCTTCTTGTATCGGAGTTTCTACAGGAACATCCAGAACTCAGGGGGAATAGAGAGGTTTCTATCATCCGACGAAGTGTTCTCCGCTCAGCAAGCGAACGTGAGATTCCAGTAAAGAGAGTGGGTCAGACATTATTGGCGGAATTGAATAAGCTGTTGTAAGGAGATTTCGAATTGACAGAGCATAATGAAGATGAAT
>JBHLRC010000069.1:0-16385 GCA_048882965.1 Candidatus Thorarchaeota archaeon | reverse complement strand
TATTTGCGAACGCCGATTGTTTGGCCTTTGACGAATCTTTTGACGTAGTTCCTCTTATTTCGGACACGAGGAATTGGTGTGTGTCTCTCACGACCTTGTACTTTCGGCGTGGATTCACGAACCTTTCCGGCCTTTGTGAGTGAACCGTGTGAACCAGGCATCTTGTTTACCTCTATCCGTGAGTCCGAATTGTTCTCATAAAAAGCTATCCAATTGGCACCCTCTTTATACGACCTTAATAGCCTCAGTGGATACGCGAGTACATGACCCAGCCACGGCTGCGCTTACTATCGACACCTTTCCACATCGAAAACTATACCCCTCTTTATGTCGATGTCGATAGTGCGCGGCTGTGGAATCTTGTCGAGGATGAAACAGTTCACCTAGTTCTTAGAAAGCCTGCATTGCTTGAGTTAGCTCGTAGACAAGACCCAATGCTCATGGATTACTGTGAGAAACTTCTACACACAGAGGACTATGAAGACTGGCTCATGGGTATAGATCTGCTTGTAGCTCTGGCTACCCTTGAGGCTGTTGATAGACTCATTCTGGCATATGCTCAGTCTGTGAATGATGGGAGAAAGCATGTTCTCTGCATGGTTGCAAAGATTCTTACCGCTGAGCATGTCAAACCCTTCAGCATAATGGTGCGAGAAGTAGCCTGTTCTGGTGAGCTGGATGTGTCCGGGTGGACAAAAACAGCAATTTCAACCTTGATAGATGTCTGTAAACGCTTTGACGTTGAGATAGAGGGCATAAATGAACTAGAACAAGAACCAGGTAGTGCGAAGAGCTCAGAAACATGTAGTAATGATGATGTAACTGAGGTTCTTCATCGATAGGAAGTTCATCTAATTCTCAGTTTTCAAATATAGTAGTGTATTTTCTAAATAAAGGACCCAGAAATTCCAGATTATTTGCTGAGATTTTGACAGATTTTCTTCAAAACAGCGCCTCGAAATTAGCTTGGCTTGAGGGGTGGTTTAGTCATTATACGAAGGATGTATGGAATTGTAGTGATTAATAATGAGACCAATAACAGAAGATAGCGTTGTTGAACCTTGGAATCGCTGAATGAATTCCAAATACTAGTGATTTCAAACATATCACATCAGCCCCTTAAGGGGCGATGCCATTTCTTTTCATAATTTGATTTTAGATACCATATTTCAGCATCTTCTGGTTGAAATAGTTCTCAAAGTGTCGTTTAGGGACAACTCTAAAATGGATTCATAATCAAAATGATTGACAGTCATCCGGGGATTCTCTGAATGTCTACTTCTAAAGGTCTCTCTGTAAAGGTTTGGACAAATGCAGATGAGTTCGACAGAGGTATCATTAGTTATACTCTTGATGGAGTCAAAATAGAACTTGAGTCGGGCAAGATAGTTTCTGGTGAAGATTCAGAGGATGTTTCATTCGAGATACAAGACCAGATTTCACTTGATGAAGCTGGTCAGAGTGTTGTTAGACCGATTAAGTCAAGGCTAGAAGTTTTATTGAAGCCAGTACTGATAATTCGACACCCCTTCACAAATGTCGGTGGCCAGATAGTGGAGGACGTATTTCCTCCTTCAACTGCAGGATTCTATGGGAGATTGTTGGCAGGAAACAATGAGGCCATCTATTTTCTTCAGAGGGTAAAGGGTAACAGGAGTTTCTTGTTGTCAATCGTAGATCCGTTCACATCAAAGATATACGAAACTCATCAAATTCAACCATATGAGGCAGAGGCACTCTCTTTAATTGACAATCAGAGAGTTGATCGAATTCAATTCAATGAACTGTTAGCAAGTAGGTCTATCACACGGGATGAAGTTCTTCGAATTTTGGATTCACCAGCTCCTTCGTGGCAAGATCTGTCCAAGATTGTTGGAGATATCTCCATCCCCAATCTGCGAATTGGTAAGACAATGAGAGAAACTTTTGACAGAATTGTACCAACTTCTTTCCCTGAATCAATAAGAGAGGAACTCATGGCATTTCTTGCGTATGTTGTTAAGAGTGATATTCCAGATGATCCTCTATCGTATTCATTTAGGTTCTCTTCAACGAGACTTCTGCAAATGCTTGTGCTAGGCCATACCATGCATCTAATAGAAAAAACCGATTGGCCACCGTATGTGAAACTTATGATTCTAGCTGCAAGAGGCCAAATCAAATCGCCTAAAAGAGCAGTTTCAGACTCCACTTTGAACCTTCCATGGTTTGTATTTAGCCAAAAATGTGCAGAGTATCTTCCCAGTTGGATGGACGTTGCTATTGAAAAGGCAAAGACGCTGAATGAATCCGGTCGAATAGTTCTCGGTCTCCCAACAACTAAAGCAGCAGCTAGGAGATCAAGAAAATCATGGAAGAGCCGATTTGTAGAAATGTCACCAGGTTTAATGGTCAAGGGCCAAATTGCAACACAAGCCCTAGGTCTCGTAGAGCTTGTATATCTTGGAGCTGCATATCGATGGCCACACAAACATATGAGATTCATAACAAGACTAGGAAGCGCACGCGAGAATCCACCACATCTTCAAGTAATGCTTGTGCCTCACAATGCTGCTGAAAGGATACGACGAACCCTCCCTAGTGTTTTAGATATTGTGTGGTCGGCAAGAACATCGAATATGGATTTGTTTGACAATGAAACACACACATGGAATGTGCCAATTCAACGAATTCTCGATTCAGTAGAAAAAAAGTGCTCAATCAGGAAACTGATGAATCAATTTAGCGAAAAAAACACTCCAGATACATATTCAATCTCCAAAAATGATGCCAAGGTATTAGATCTGATTGCAGAGGGGGTTCATCTGTACTATCTGGAGATGCCAGAGTACCTTTCCAACTTGGGATTGAATAAGAAACTGATACACCGAAGTCTTACCAATCTTGTCAATCGGAAGGTAATGGATTTGAAATACGAGGTGTTTGATACAAATCTGATTTCCTTGGCCGTAATTATGCAGGGGAAAAGTGGAACTGTCACTTCGATTATTTCAGAGCTCCTACAGAACACACCCACATCTTATGCTCGGATAAACAAATCTGGAGAGAGTGGAGTTGTTCTATCCAGGTTGCCAGAAACATCAGTTCACGAAATGGCGTATCAACTCACTTCTCAAGGGATTGAACAAGGTGTGAATATTCGTTGTATGCGACCTACAGCCTTTCGAGGGTATACATCAAATCTGTATCAAAGACTCTTGATGAATAATGGGTCATGGGATGATGATGTGAGTGCGTTTCTCTCACAGGCTCGTTCGAAACGAAGAGAGATGTCAGAGAGTAATGCTTAAAACCAAACATGAAAGACGAACGTCTTGATGGCGGCCATAGAGGATCGTGAAACACCTGAACTCGGCCGAACTCAGAAGTTAAGACGATTCTCGTTAGGAAAGATGTGCGCTGCGCGAGCGCGTGACAGGTTCCTAAGCTGCCACATTTTCCTTCTTCTCAATTCCTTGTTGATACAAAAATGTAGAGATAGAAGTCATTAAAAGAAGAACAAACGAGGTCGGGATTGATATAGATGCAGCTCGGTCAAACAAACGAATTGGGTGTTTTGTTTAACATCGGATTCTTAGCATTCATTATAATTTTCAGCCTCTATGGAGCAAAGTTCCAGATGTGGCAGTTTTTGAAACAGATTGAAGCAGGTCTTCATGAACTGAAACGGATGTTCATAGAGTCAAGACAAACGGCTATAGATACTTTCAAGGAATTCGGTAAATCTGAGGAAGAGGTTGCCAAGGACTTGGACCGGTGGATGGACTACTTTACAATCATGCCGGTCGATTTGGATCCCGCAGGCATTCTGCTGCGCCTTGATCATCTTTTAGATGAGCGAAGAGACCGCTTTCAAGAGTTTGTATCTGAATTAGCTCCTGGGTCGGAGAGTAGTACAGTCCAGAATCTGGAGAACACACTGGAAGTCACTCAGGTGCTTGGGCTCATCTTCAGAGTGGTCAGGCATTTCTATCTGCTGGGTAAGAAGACTGGTAGTCAAATCATGATCATGCAGATTCAGATGCAGATGCCTGAGCTTCTTAGACTCGCAAAGGCATATTTTGATGCTCTTGGCGCGTTTGCAGATGGTAAGCCAATCGGCGATGGTATCGGTCCACTAGTTGTCACCAAGTTTGCAAGGGAATATGGTGGTAATGCTGAGAACTACAACCATGAGGTGTCCCGTGAGGTTGGATATTACGAGGTTGAAGCAGAAGGAAGGACTGTCTATGCTCTGAGAGCGACTGGTCCCGGTGGAACAGTTGGAAAACCTGGATTTGGAGTGAAGAAACTGGTAGACAAATATGGAGACAAGATAACCCGTATCATCACAATCGATGCTGCATTGAAACTCGAAGGAGAGGAGCTGGGGAGGGTTTCAGAGGGAACTGGTGCAGCCATTGGTGATCCAGGTCCTGAGAAGCATGCCATGGAACAGATTGCAACTGAACGTGAAATTGGTATAGAAGCAATTGTCATCAAGGAAGATGAAGCTGCAGCTGTAGGAATCATGGACAGACGCGTACTCGATGCAGTTCCAGAAGTCATTGAACGAATAAAGGAATCAATCCTCAAGCGCACAAAACCCGGAGACAGTGTGATTGTTGCGGGGATTGGAAACACGATAGGAATTGGTCTATGAGGTGGATGAAATGGGAATTGTTAGTAAAATTCTAGGACTTGTGTTTGCAGGGATAGGATTCGTTGTACTATGGTGGGGTATGGGTACAACTGACTCACTTTCACTCCTCTGGTCATTCATTGGTATGTTTGTGATGGCAACAGGATTCGCACTATTGACATCCGGAAGGCAACAAAAAGAAGAGAAACCTCCGCCGCCGACAGTCACTGAAATTAGATGCAGTAGCTGTGACTTTAAAGAGATTCGAGACTTTCAGAAAGGTGACTATGTCCTAAAGACTGTAGAAGCCACCTGTCCAAAGTGTCAAAGTTCGATGACAATTGAAGGCGTATACATTGTAAGAGAAGAACCAGATGAAAAGGACAAGATTTAGTCCTTCTGGGTCAAGACTGTTGGGCCGTTCTCTGAGATGTAGACTGTGTGTTCAGTCTGACTCACAGGACGCCGCTTCTTCTCTATCTGCATCGGATAGCCACGTATTGCTCTAGCTTTTAGTAATGTCTTGATTTCTTCAACTATATCAACACCCTTACTTTTGGTGCCTATCCAACGAGATGCAAAAGGAAAGGGACCATACCTATCACGGAGATATTTTCTAAGCTTTTCAGTGGTGCCTTCCAAGGGCTCATCAAGTCCTGTGTTTGCAAAGATATAGACATACTCACTATCGATTACAGTACCAGTGCCACTGGTTGCAAAAGGTTCGATGGCATAGTATTCTCCCACTTCAACTGTGCCAATTCCTCGTTTCTTGACATTTGGAACAATCTTTCCGGCATGGAGTCGATATTTCTTGAGATTATGACCAGACAGGTTCTTGACTGACTTGAGACCGTATTGTTTGATTATTTTCTCGATTATCTGTCCTATATCTCCAAGTTCAACACCTGGTTGCATCAGACTAATAGCCTCAGCCAGCGCATCATCTGTCGCCGCAACAAACCCCTCCAGTGTTCCATCTATGTCTACTGTACACGCAGTATCTGCGATATATCCATCAATATGAACACCAACATCCAACTTCACAAGTCCAAAGTCAGGGATTTCACTTCGATCACCTCTTGGGGAGGTGCTATGAGCGGCAATGTGATTTATTGAAACGTTCAATGGAAATGCAGGATTGCCACCATACTCCTTGATTTTGTTCTCAGCAAGTGCACATATCTTGATAATCCTCTTTCCTGGCTCAATCTCGGTGGTAATCTCACTCAAAACACGAGCAGCAATCTTACCTGCTGCAATAGCTGATGGATGGGGACCTGCTTCCATTTAACCACCTTGAATGAGTCGTGGGAAACTAGCACTCTTAAGAGGTTCCATGCATGCTAAACCAGCTCATCATCACGTCGTGTAGATACTATAGCTCCTTCGGGTCCAATAAAGATACTATGTTCGAACTGTGAAACCATGCCATTCTTTCCTTCATATAACACGGCATAACCATGAATGACCCCTGCTTGTTGGAGTGTCCTGAGTGCAGCAGGGATATCGATATTCCCACTTTTTGAGTGAAGCCACCTACCAGCCCAGGGCAGAGTTCCGAACTTCTGGCGTGCCATATTTCTCACTCGTTGTATAGTCTTATCCAGCTTCTTGTTGCTACGCATATTATTAGAGAAGATGTAAGCCCTAGGCCCACTTTTGATTGTACCATTACCATCAGTGGCGAAAGGTTCTATTGCAAAGTATTCTCCTAGACGCATCTTGGCAGATATCCTCATGCCAACGTTAGGAACGTTCTTTCCAGCATGGAGAGTCCAAGGTTTTAGTTGGTGTCCTGAGAGTTGATGGACGGGTTTCAGACCTTGTTGCTTTATAGTTCTCTCAATCGATTTTCCAACTTCCCCTAAAGAAACATCTGGTTTCACAGTTTCGATCGCTGACTCAAGGGCTGCGCGTGCTGCTTCAACAAACCGCTCATATGATCCATCAAGATCTACAGTGAGTGCAGTATCAGAAAGGTGTCCGTTCACTTGGGCACCAAGGTCAATCTTCACAAGGCCTTTGTCTGGAAACGTCTTTGTGTCACCATGCGGACTAGTGTAGTGTGCAGCTTCATCATTGATAGAGATATTACAGGGAAATGCGAGTCCTGATGCACCAGACTCGAGTATCCTCTTCTCTGCTAGTTGACAGATTTTCAACACTTTTACTCCTGGCCGTACTTGAGGAACTACGAAACTCAATGCATGTGCTGCAATCTTTCCAGCCTTCATGAAGTCGGGATGTGGCTTCTGATCCATTAATTGTCACTATATTTTCGTTTGCGTTGCTAGGTATTAACTTTCAGATTAAGCACGATTAATACCGTTAATGACAAAACATAGAAGTCAGAGAGGATGATTGTGATTCTGGAGAGACTGAATCATGAAAATTACATACCTAGGTCATGCATCATTCAAGATTGAAGAAGATGGAAAAATCGTCTATGTGGACCCTTGGCTTACTGGCCCGACATCACCGATTACTGTGGATGATGTAGACAAGGCAGATATTGTGCTTGTCACGCACGATCATGGAGACCATGGTTATGCAGAAGCACTGGGAATCTGCAAGAACACGGGAGCTACCTTTGTTGCCATCAATGAACTCGCACATAAGGCAGGGTCTCAGGGAGTGAAAGAGATACACACACTCAATATTGGTGGGAGTGTGAACATTGGAGGTGTAGTGGTGACTCTGGTCCAAGCTTTCCATTCATCAGGTATTGCAGCTCCTACCGGTTTTATAGTAAGATTCCCAAGTGGCACATTCTACCATTCAGGAGACACAGGTGTCTTTTCATCTATGAGTCTATTTGCAGAATTATACTCTCCTATCGACTTGGCGCTACTCCCAATTGGAAGTTATTTCACTTGCGATGTTCATCAAGCAGCTCTAGCAGTAAAGCTTCTCAAACCAAAACATGTCATTCCTATGCACTATGATACATTTCCAGTGATAGAAGCGAATCCCGAGAAGTTCAAGGCTCTTGTATCTGAAACGAGTCCAGAAACTAAGGTGATAATCATAAAACCCGGAGAAACAACTGAAATTTAAGATTGAATGGTGGTCGATGTCTGTCACCCTTCACACTAACTCCCAGGATCATAGCATCAGATATTGCATCTGGCTCCACTGAGCTGTCTCGTGTCGGGTAGTCTGACACCGACCGGCCCGCCAATGTACGAAACCGGGGTGACCCGCTCTTCATCTAAAGGACAGACATCCCCATCAAGCGAGTCCGTTAAGGCTCGTCCTATTGGTATTTGGCAGGCATAGGTTCAGGATGTGACCCGCCCTATGCGCAACACATCATTGGTTATACCTCAGTGCGCCCTCGTGAACGGGACTTGATGTTCCTGAACATGAAATTGTTGATTTCTTGTGTTATTAGGATTGTCACATGGCGCGAATTGAGAGGGTATGCCAATATGTGAGGTCTATCTGAGCATAGGCTATATGGTGATAGCGACAGCTTCAAATACACTGGGGAAACAGCCCCCGTGTATAGCACAGAGGATTAAGGCCCATCTGTGCTTTGCAAATCATCATATCATCATATCACAGCGCCACGCTACCCCGGCTCTGGACCAAAATATGAGTCGGTGAGAGCACTGCGCAAAGTCTTAGGACGATTATCATTCACAGGATTATCATCACGATTATCATAGCATATGTTCAGGAATGGGTTGAGGAGTATCATACAGGTATAGTTCCAATCACAGTCTAGATGCATAGGTCGATCCGTGACGAGACGCAGGTAGAAACACCTCGGTCTAGAGGGCGAAGGTACGTGGTAGCATTACATAGGAGACGTGTGTAGAAATAGGAACAGACTTCGACCAGAGTGCAGCCAAATACGTCATCCGTGCTCGTATAGAAATCGAGGGAGTGGTTGACAAACCTGATGTTGTCGGAGCCGTATTTGGTCAGACTGAAGGATTACTCGGAGAAGACCTTGACCTTCGAGAACTTCAACGAACTGGTCGTATTGGAAGAATCCAGATTGCAATTAGATCAGAGGGCGGTAACAGTACCGGAGAAATTGTTATTCCGGTTTCACTTAACAAAACTGCCACTGCTATTCTTGCAGCATCATTAGAAACTGTGGACCGTGTTGGTCCATGCACCGCAAAAGTGACACTCGAAAAACTTGAGGACATCAGAGGTGCAAAAAGAAGAAAAGTAGTAAGTAGAGCAATCAGCATCTTGAAGGGCTGGGAGGAGGACATCTCACCTGGTACCGATGAAATCAAGACCGCAGTCACAAAAGGAAGTAAAGTTTCAATAGCTAAATTTGGTCCTGATGGCCTTCCAGCCGGTCCGGGGTTAAACGAAAGTCGAGAGATTATAATCGTAGAGGGTAGAGCAGATGTAATCAATCTCATGAAATGTGGCATTTCAAATACTGTGGCAGTAGAGGGAACCCACGTTCCGAAGAGTATTGTTGACCTCACTAAGAAACGAGGAAAGAAAGTCATTGCGTTTCTTGATGGGGACAGAGGTGGAGACCTAATTCTTAGAGAATTGATGCAGGTCGCTAAGGTCCACTATATTGCTCGAGCTCCGGAAGGCAAAGAGGTCGAGGACTTAACCAGGAGAGAGGTCACAAAAGCTCTCCAGGCTCAAATCCCAGCAGAACAAGCTCTTGCACTAGTCCAAGATAGAAGAGCTTCTTCAACCAGAAGGAAACGAACGACAAAGAAATCAACGAGAACCCGAGGCGAACCAAAAAGAACTGATGAATTTGTCATGGATGACATCGCAGAAGAACGTCGAGCTCCCAGTCGACAGCGAGCTACAAGAAGAAGAGAGCCTGTAACTGTTGACGAAGTATATGCATCCAAGATTGAAGAGATTAAAGAGTCATTCAAGGCCGTACTGTTTGGAGAGGATAAGAAAGTAATTGTTGAGTGTGGTGTTGCAGAACTAGCCAAGACTCTGGAGAGCCAGGATAATGCCCCGACAATTGTATTTGATGGTGTAATTACTCAAAGACTTGTAGATATTGCTAGCAAGAAAAAGACGCAACTAATGATAGGAGCTGCTGTTGCTGACATCGAGAAGAAGCCCAGCACCCTGAGAATTGTAACATTCGACGATTTAGGATATTAGTAATATATTAGATGGCCCCGGACCATCCGGGGCATAATCTCTTTTTCGTAAATGATTGTGTTGCCTAGTAATACTCACAATTATCTCGCTGCTGATATGATTCTTCATACACACTAGATATGAGGTTCTTAAATTTGGCATCAATCCTAGATGGATTAGAAACAACTGAACAAGTGGATACCCCCACAGATCCATTCGATAGGATTGTAGGACAGAAAAATGCTGTATCACTAGTACGTTCAGCAGTGAAGCAGAGGAGACATGTTCTTCTTTGTGGTGTGCCTGGAATAGGGAAGTCAATGCTGGCACAAGCCGCATATTCACTCCTCGACCCACCAACAGATGAAATCAGACTTTGTCACAATGTGACTCATCCTGACCGCCCAGAAGTGAGAATCGTTCATTTTGATAGTAGAGATATGACTGAAAGCACACTAGAAAGTCAGATTCAAGACGTCTTTTTTGTTACTCCTGAAAAGCTTCCCTTTGAAATATCAGTTAAAATGGGGTATAGATGCCCAAATTGCGGGCATATATCCACACCTGAAGCGAGTGTATGCGTCAACTGTGAGGCTGAGAAACGGTTTGATTGGGCGCCTGGAGAGTCTTATCATGGTCTATTCAGAATGCTGGAAGTCGTCAGGGAACCTGCTTTGGGCACATTGACAACCCTAGAAGACATCAATGATGTTTCCTACCATTTGACGTATGAAAGGTTAGAATCTGGGGAAATCAGGATAACTAGGCGGAGAGTAACGGCTAAAGAGAAAGAACATGTAGAGAATCAAGATTACCAAGAACGAATTTTAGTCCCTCTTAGAGCAAGTCGTTTCATCAGAGTAAGTGGAGCGAGCCCAGTAGAACTATTGGGAGATGTTAAACATGATCCATATGGGAGTGCTGAAACACTAGGATTGGCAGCATATCAACGGGTAGTTCCAGGCGCCATACATGAAGCACATGAGGGAATTCTCTACATAGATGAGATTGCTACTCTTGGGAATTACCAGAGCCATTTGTTGACGGCGATGCAAGACAGAGTCTACCCGATTTCAGGATATAATCCACTAAGCTCTGGAGCAGCTGTGCGTGTCGATGATGTGCCCTGTGACTTCATTCTTTTTGCATCTTGTAATGTGGAGAATCTCAAGAATATACTGCCACCACTCAGATCACGGATACGCGGTTATGGGTATGAGATAATGCTTGATTCTTGGATTGGAAAGAATCAGGATATTGTTAATGACTATGTACGGTTCATTTCGCAGACTGTGGAAGAAGACGGAAAGATTCCTCACCTAACCGTGAAAGCTGTTGAACGTGTTATCGAAGCTGCAGAAGAGATGGCGCTTCGGTTGGACGGCCAAAAAGATGCATTGTCACTACGTCTGCGAGAACTGGGAGGGATAATCAGGATTGCCGGAGACCTTGCAGTGAGGGATTCCAGTGAGTATGTACTGCAAGGACATGTACAGCAGGCGGAAATATTGAGTAGGGGTATTGACGAGAGTAACCCGCAGTTCATAGGACATAAAGCTCAAGAGACTTCGATTAGCAAAGACTATTTCTTCTAGCAAGAAGAGCAGTCAAGAGGTGACCATTTGAAAATCCTGAAACGGGTCCTAAAAGAAGGTAAGATAGTGCTGAAGATTGAAACACTGGATGATCTTTGGCATTTATACAATACAGTCGGACCCAGCGATATTATCATTTCAAGAACCTCCAGACGTGTCAGGGTAGGAGACGAAGACAGTCGAAAATCAGAGAGCGTTAGAAAAACAATGGTCTTACAACTGAGGGTGGAAGATGTATCATTTCATAACTTCTCAAACAGAGTACGGATAAAGGGAGTGATTCTAGAAGGACCTAGAGACCTCGTTAACATAGGCTCATATCATACAATCAATGTGGAAACGGGGGACACTCTGACAATAATCAAAGAGCACTGGCCAAAATTCATGCTTGATAGACTCAAAGAAGCAGAAAAGTCACAACTTCGTCCACGTTGTCTTATAGTGACAATTGAAGATGGGACTGCTGAGTTGTTCTTGGCCGCAGATTCGGGCATACAGGAAGTGGTTCGTGTCCGGATGAATATATCGAGAAAAAGAGGGGACCAAAAGTCGTATGATGCTACTATGAAGGATTTCTTTGCAGATACACTTCTAGCTTTGCGTTCTCAAGTAGAACAAAATCAATTTGGATTAATCATAATTGCTGGCCCAGGGTTTGTCAAAGACCACTTCAGAGAATATCTTACCTCTGCAAAAATCAAGGATTTACCACCAGTTGTTGTTGAGAGTACAAATTCAATCGGAATTCCTGGAGCGAAAGAGATACTCTTTCGAGGCGTAATCGCAAAGGTTGTGACGGAACTCAAAGTGGAAACTGAAACACGTCTTGTTGAATCTCTGATCGAGCATATCGCAAAGGATGATGGACTTGGAGCATATGGAAATGATGAGGTGGCAAATGCTGTGCAATATGGTGCTGTAGAGGACTTACTCATCACAGATATAAAACTCAGAGAAGGCGCTGATAATGAGCGCCGTTGGATGGATTCGCTGATACGAAACACTGAGAAGACTAGAGGCGCATTCCATATTGTATCAACGGAACACCCTGCTGGAGACCAACTTCAACGCTTAGGTGGCATTGGAGCCATCCTTCGTTTCAAAATCACACAATGATTAGAGTGGATTGAACATTGTCTGAAGTCTGTCCCATGTAGGGTATTCGAATGCAATCCCAATCTCGAGAAATTTAATTTCTGCCAGAATCTCTTTTAGCTGTTCAGCAATCTCGTCAGCAATCCAAGGTGCCACTTCAATCCTCAACCGGGTTTCGTCAATGTTCATTAGGTCGGTCGGTACATCAAACTGGTTCTCAAGGACAGTGTGAATCATAGTCAGCTGTTCACTTGTCAGCTGATGACCGTGAACTGCTCTAATCACGCCGAGAATTAGGAGCGGGTCTTGTTCATCACGTTCCTCAAACCCCCTGATTGTCCGTTCTAGCCTGCGTTCGAGCCTTCTTCTCATCTGAACGGCGTCCTTGAATCGGGCTGAACAAAAGTGCACGGAGATATTCTGAAGTCCATCTTGAGACCATTCTAGAACATCCCTTGCCATGATTGCACTACCCTCAATGCTAGCGCTCTCAAGACTTGTGAGACGCATACCCATCGACACAAGCTTGTCAAAGTTAGTTTCACTGGCTTCCAATTCGTTGATATTCAGGAAGGAAATCCCCATCTCATCAGCTCTCTTTGCAAGCTTCTTCAGGGCTTCCTGTTTTCCTGGGATGGCAGGAACCTCAAGTCCAACACTCATACCCATGTCCACTGCTTGTTGAATGCCGGACCAGTCATCAGTCTGGGGGTGAAAACGAATCTCATCAAGTCCAGCCCTCTGTAGTTTCTCCAGTACCTCCTGACTGACATTGGTCTGACTGGTATAGAGATGGAGGTGGAAACTAGGCCCATATTTGGCCTTTAAGAGGCGGATGTACTTCAGAGTACGTTCCAGATTACAGAGAGGGTCCCCGCCACTAATGCCTGCCCCCTCGCCCTTGATTGAATTGGCTTCAAATAGGATGTCCGATTCATCAGCTACTGGCATCTCATCAGCGAATGTGACGTCCTGACCTGACTTGTCCTCTGAAAGGGGACAATAATAACAGGAGCTGCTGCAGAGACCGGTCACGAAAAGGACCATCTTCGATCCTCTTGTGCAGAGAGTACAACCTCGTGGAAGAGAGCCAACAAGAAGAGAATCACCCTCAATCTCTCTTATTCTTCGCTTCATTCTCTATCCACCTCTTCGTTGGACTGTTCTGCGTAGAGCAGGGTCACTGTCTTGTAGACTCTTTGCTACCGCTTCAAGGTTCTCATTCTCGGTCAGTGTTCTTGTGAGATAAACTCCTGTCCTTCCAACCATGTCACGCCGCATCAAAACCCTGACTCGTTCCTGCGCGATTCCGATACTCACGTCCAGTTTCTTAGAAATTTCCTGCTCTCGGCCTATGACACCCTGTTCAATATGCCCTGTTTCTGTCGGTTCAATAAGGATGAGTCGTTTGTCCACACCGGGCACCCTTATGTTACTCCTCAGTCCTTTGCTGTCTATTAGTCCGCCCCAGCGATAGAACTCTTCCTCTCGGGGTCTCAGTTTGAATAGGGGAAAAGTCACAACAACTTCATTGGGCAGATGGAGGTGTCCCTTGAGAACCATTGAGGGTGTGGCCTGAACGAGTTCTCTCTTCAGTAACGGTTTCAGGACGAGCTCAAGACGGTAACTCGAAACTGGACGGAGAACAATAATGTCAATGTCTGAAGACTTTGAAGTGTCACCACGTGCGACTGAGCCATAGACATATGATTTGATACCAATCGACTCTAGCTTGTTTATTATTTCAAGAGCTGTGTTTCTGAGGCTTTCTAAATGGTCCCAGTGGTCCTGATCATAGACTACTTCTCGGGGTTCATGCATGACTTCGGGTCTCTTTGCCAATCCTAATCATCCCCTGATATCGTCAAGCATCTTACATGCTTTACAGATAGCCGATGGAGATGGTGTATTGCATTTTTCACATGTCTTCAACAACCACTCAGATGGACTGTTCAGAAAGGCATCAGTCATAGCCTCTGCGGAACGCAGGATTGCCAATAATGTGCCAGGTCGTTTATGCTCCATCTCATTAAGGAACAATCGTAAGTCATTCCTGTATGCCTCACTAGCGTACGGACATGGAACATCATGGTAGACTAGATTTGAATGATGGGAGTATGCGACAATGTCTCTTTCTGAGAGTTCAGTGAGAGGTTTGATTCGAGGTACCAAACCATCTACAGACCTATTACGGGGCACATTGGTCCGTGCTATCCTGCGGCTATCTCCACGCATGATATTCATCAAGACAGTCTGAGCTTCATCATCGAGATTGTGTCCAGTTGCAATGACATCCGCGTTCAGACTTTTTGCAGCCTCATTCAACGCTCGGCGACGAAAAACACCACAATAAGAGCATGCGCCTAGGGAGTTATCTTTACGCATCTTCACAATCTCATCCAGTGAGTAGCCAAAGAGCTTCTTGAAAGAGATGACCTCAAGGTGGAGTTCAAGTGATTTTGTTAACGCTCTTGCTGCCTCGAGTGCCTTGTCCCGATAACCAGCTATGCCCTCATCGATTGACACTGGAATGAGCTCTGACTTGGGAAAGTTACTCTCTATTACATGCAAAAGATGAAGCAACACAGCACTGTCTTTGCCACCAGAAATTGCTACAACTATCCTATCATCATCTAGCAGCATCTTCTGACGATTGATTGTCCGGCGAACCCTGTCTATGGTTGTTTGGACTAGACATGTCTGACATAGACGTTCTGATGTGTACCTACGTAGGTATACTGCAGGTTTTCCACATTTTGAACATCCAGACTGCATAATAGCGACTCCAAGTCGCCACTGTTGTGGGATAACAAGTTAAAGCTATTCACAGGCACATTTCTTGCACCTGGACCAAACAAGGCGTGGATTTCTTATTTTTTTGTCTTCTTTCCTTCGATCTTTTCTTTCTCTTTCAAATCATCCACAATTTGGACACGTCTAATTTGAAGTGCAGCTTTACTTGCCCGGAAATTTGCCGCATGTATGATGTCGTCAACTGTCTTGTACCATTCAGCTGGAGAGAGGACACTGTGGATCTCCTTGAATGTATCACTCAAACGTTCAACTCTAGCAAGACATTCAACACGGTCTTCAGAGAGACGTTGTTCATCAAAGTATAACAGAACATGACCCTTAAGGGCCTCCCAATCAACATCTCCGTTAGCCTGAAGCAGTAACTTCACCTTATCAAGGGGCTCTTTCCAGGAGCCAGGAATGAACATTGTAAGATAGTCTGTGAGTGCTTTCCTAGCCTTTTCTCGCACTTCTTGTTTTGTACCAATCTGATGGGTCATCATCTTTCATCGGACTATCATGTGATTTCATGCCTTTTTAGGTCCCACAGAACCGAAAAATGCCTTTTAGAACAAACCTTTACCTGTGATAAAGCTCAGAGCAATACTCAACAGGACTATTGCAAGCGCAGCAATTCGTACAGGCCACATGATGTACTTGATTTTCTTCTCATCCTCAATAACTAGGCTGAGACCGTTAGAGAGTAATTTGTCGCCGTCGAACACAGGGATTGGTAGAAGATTGAAAAGCGCCACTGATATCAAAATCAGATAACACCAGAATACTATCTGTTGAAGATGAAACACAAACATTGGCGTCAAGACTAAATCCCAGCCTGGTCGTGGCTCCCAATAATCAGCCCCATATATCCCAATATATCCTCGACTCGCATTTTGTTCGTTTGAAGCTAATATGATAGTCACACTACTACCATTTTGTAAGTGTATTGTGAGCTGAGATCCAGCAGTGGCATCAGTCATAAATGTGCCAACAGCTGTCCAATTCGCAATCTCTGTATCGTTAAGACCTACAATGACATTACCAACATCAAGTGCAGCAGCACCCGGACTTCCAGCTTGCAAATCGTAAATGTATGCCCCACTCGGTGGATAGTACCCGATTGACATCAAAGGATAGAAGTTTGCAAGAATAATGAGGAACACAAATCCCCATGCAAAATTGGA
>JBHLRC010000068.1:0-16789 GCA_048882965.1 Candidatus Thorarchaeota archaeon | reverse complement strand
ACCATTACTGGAGGGGATGCTTTCCTCCTTTTCACTAGTTTTGGATTACCACTTGAAATGACACGAGAATTAGCAGAAGAGAAGGGTATTGAGATTGACGTGGATGAGTTCAAGAAACAGTTTGAAGAACATCAGGAGATATCACGCACGGCAACGCAAGGTAAATTCAAAGGAGGTCTTGCTGAACACAGTGAAAAGATTGTGAAACTACACACGGCAACGCATCTTCTTCAAGAGGCACTAAGAAGAGTCCTTGGCGAGGAAGTAAGTCAAAATGGGAGTAACATAACCGAAGAACGTCTACGTTTTGACTTCACATTCTCAAGAAAACTAACCCCTGAAGAGATTGAGGAGGTCGAGAAGATGGTGAATGATATTATCAGTCAGAATCTTGAGGTGACCCAGGAGTTCTTGCCATATGACGAGGCGATTAAAAGGGGAGCTCTTGCATTCTTCAAGGAGAACTATGGAGAAATAGTCTCTGTCTATTCTGTCGGGGATTTCAGCATGGAGTTATGTGGAGGACCTCATGTTGAGCGAACTGGCACTCTTGGGAAGTTCAAGATTAAAAAGCAGAAAAAGATTGGAGCCGGAGTAGTCCGGATCAGAGCTGTCGTCGAGGATACATCATAGTGTCGTAAGGTCTATTTAGTACCCCGATTAGTCAAATGGGACGAGATTTCAAAAGAACCAGCTCTCTCAGAGGTTGATCAAGATGGGAACATTCTCGAAGATTTTAGGGTCAGGAGACAAAAAACTACAGAAACAGGCAGAAGATTGCTTGCTCAAACTGAGTAAAGCATTACAGTCCGCGAGTGCTAAAATGCGTGTAGCAGCCAAATGTTGGGTTAAAGGAGATAATGATACACTAGACGAGCTAGAAGAAGAAATCATCGAGCTTGAGCGAGAGGCTGACAGATTAAAAGAAACCTTAGTTGAGAAGATTCTGATAGAACATGCATTCCTTCCACAGCAAGCACAAGAACGCCACCTTCTGGCAAGTCACATGGACGGAATTATCGATGCTGCAGAAGATGCAGTCAGAATGATTGCTGTTGGGAAGGGAATGAAACCTCCAAAGGAGATAGAAGATATCGCAGAGAAGTGTTGGATTTGTACTGACCTGCTACAAGATGCAGTGAAGTACTTGTTCAAAGATTTCAAGAAATCAGTTGAGAAGACTCGACAACTCGACCTGGTAAGGGAAGAAGCGAGAGACATTCAATTTGAGTTACTAAAGAAACTCTTCAGGACTTCTGACTATAAAGCACCGGATGTACACTTTTTCAAGAGTGTATCAGAGCATGTTCTAGATATAGCTATTAAATCTGAACTTACAGGGGACTATATCCGGGAGCTAGCAATAAAGTACTCATAGATGGAGTGTAGACTATTTGGATCCATTGGCTATCATTCTTCTAGCAATTGCCTTCATTGTCGCATTTGCGATTGGAAGTAATGATGAAACGATGAGCCCTGCAGTTGGGTCTCATGTGTTTAGTTTGAGGCTAGCAGTGATTATAGGTGCACTCATCAACTTGGTAGGAGCAATATCACTAGGAGGTGGAGTTTCAGAAAAAGTAGGATCAGACTTAGTGACAGGGAATGATCTATCGCTGCAGATGGTATTCGCAATCCTCATCTCAATGACAATCTGGTTGCTGATTGTTTCATCAACAAAGGGATTACCAATCAGCACCACCCAGTGTATTGTAGGCTCAGTGGTCGGCGTGGCAATATCAGCCCCCTTTGTTAGTGCCTCAGAATGGGGAGCCGAAGCTATCAATATAGGTGTGCTTATCGAGATTTTTGCAGGATGGATTATATCACCACTAATCGGGTTTTTCATCGCAGGGCTCGTTTTCGCCTTAGTGCGACGGGTCCAGAAAAGGGCGGAAGGGCTGTCTGGAAGGGAGCGACAGGAGCAGATTGCGGCATATGGACTAGCAGTCTTCTTGATTGTAACAGGTTTGAGTCGAGGTGGTAATGATGTAGCAAATGCTGTTGCTCCACTTGTAAACCTTCCATTGTTTAGTAGTCCAATAGTGATTGGAACACTCTCAATACCTGGATTCTATGTACCGTTAATTGTAGGGGGGCTTGGTATGGGATGTGGGTTGATAGTTATAGGGAGGAAAGTCATCAAGGTGCTTGCTACAGAAGTGGTTACATTGACCCCTTCATCGGCACTCTCTGCAAGCGTTTCTGTGGCGTTGATAATGTTCGTTGGGACGTATTTTGGACTGCCTCTCAGCGGCACTCATGTGCTTGTGGCTGCTTTGATTGCAGTAGGATATGTTGCGAACGCTCCTGTTCGTATGAAACAGGTCAGGAATATTATCATCTCATGGATTATTACAGTCCCAATCTCCCTTGTTGTCACTTTTCCAGTATATGCTGTGGTCCAATATTTACTACCAGTCTTGTAGGTAGGGTCTTTATTTTGGTATTTCAGGAATTCTATGTATCAGGATATACTCCTTTGCAAGCGTTCCAAGTTCTTTTGCTTCAGCAATTGAGAGATGCACTTGATCTTCAGAGCTGGATTCAGGCTTGTCTTTCATCGTTGCTTCAATAATTGCGAGGTCCGCATCACGGACAATGGTTTCGACACCCGGGCAATATCGTGTGTCTCCAGAGTATGCAACAGTTGTCCCACCAACTTGCACTCTGAATCCCACTGCAGGTTCTAATTCGCCTGTGCCTTGAGGAAACTCACTGGAATAGTGTTCAACTTCAATAGCTTTCACCTTGAAGAAATCAGTGTCAAATTCAGATCCTTGCGAGAGTTCATGGTACCATATCTTATAGGGAAGAGTAGAACGATACAAGTCACGATAACCATTGATTATGCTGATTGCCTCGACACATCCAGTAGGAATCAATATGTTGAGGGGATTGGTCCTACCTAACATTCTCATAAAGCCAAATAAAGAATGGAGACCTCCGACATGGTCGAAATGACCGTGTGAGATTGCGATTGGATCTATGTCATGAACAAAGTGGGTGTTCCCTGATGATAGTAAGTCTCTGAGGACACCATCGCCTACATCTAGTAGCATCATTTTGTCTGTGAACTTTGATGTCAATACAATTGTAGTTCCAACACCTGCAGCACTGAATGGCACCTCCACAAGAACCTCATCATTTTCCCATTCAGACTTGTAAGTTTCAAATGCATTACTACTCATTAACCACACAGTCCCGTCTTTTGGTAGATTCGGAAGTCTATGTTATATGTCTTGACAGTATCTTCGAAGAGAGGAATGGAATGGTCTCACTCCATTCCTTTTATTGGCTTAGTCATATCCCAGCGCGGGAATTCTGGCAAGGAAATTCATGAGGTGCCCAATAAGGACGGACACTACAAGAGCGGCAGTTGTTGTGAGAAGAACCACCACCCAATCAGGATTTGCCCCATAGAACATCTGCATGAGTGACCAGTAGATTCCCACTAATGTCATTCCTGAGAATGCCACTTTCTTTAGGGGTACCTTGACTGTTTTTGTTTGAAGAGCCCCCATATCAACCAGTGCTGCAGCCAGAGCTCCGGCTTTGTCGGACTTAAGCCGTAGCTTCTTTCCAAGTTGTCCAACTGTCACCTTGGATTTTGGTTTTATTACACTCAGAGCTTTTGGAGCGTACTCTGCAATATCATGAGAGAAATGCTGAACTGCAGAAGCTGTATCGATTCCGCATTTTCCACAGTTTGGTGCATTCTTCTTCCACTTTCGACCACATTGGGGACATCGTTTTCCATCCCAAGAGTTCTCGGCGGCGGAACTCACTCGTCTTACAAGCTCATCCTTGTCAATTGTTTCTGCATCCTTCTTTGGTTTTCTTCTGAGAACGACTGCTGATGGAAAGATACCAACATCTGAGCCTCGAGTTGCACCTTTCAGCTTGAACGAAGCCATAATTCCACGTTGAAATTCATCAAGAGACAGGATTAGGGAAAACACTGACATCACAGCAAAACCAACAGTAATGAGACCAGTGACTGAGTATAGAACACCAATACCAGTTGGACCAATTCGCAAGACAAAGTTTTCACTTACTGTTTTGTTCACCCCAGGTGTGGTAGCATTGGAATAGTTGAAGGAAAGAGCACCAGCCACTGTACCTGTGACAAGTGTGAGATTCCAATAACTAAAGAGCGGGATTGGCCCTAGGGTGAAACCTATAGTTGAGTTGTTTGGCATTGCATAATCAAGAGTTGATGTATTAGATATAATCGGAATGGACATGTAAGACATAGTAAATGTCACTGTGTGTATAGTAAGATCTGTTCCTGATGCCACTGTCACATTGATTAGAACAGAGTCTGAAGCGTTCAGTGGAATCGGATGTGAAGAGTTGGAGGTAATTGCATTTACTCCATTTACTTCTAGTAAGAATCCTAAACTAGCGTCTCCACTCCAACCATCTGGAGGTGCTGCTTGAACTGGTATAAACACACTCGACCACAATAAACAGGTAATCGAGAACATGAGAAGAAAATGTGGTAGCGTCCTTCGCATTTCTAACTTGCCTCCTAAAGGCTCATATACGAAGATTCGTCTGAATCAATGCCTTTAACTGTTATTGGCTTTGAAGTCAGAACCCATTGTTTCTTCAATCTCTTTATCATATTCTTCCTCATCATCAGGCTCATAGATGATGTGTCGTTCTGGTGGCTTCTCTGGAGATGGTGCCCAATTAGATCCTGCGCCTAATGTATATCCACCAAAGTATGAGAGAATCAAGAATAGCAGGAATTCAAAGGTATTCCCCTCAAACGTGATTAATGTGTTGAGAGGTGGTGATAAGAATAGGAGACCAGTTATCATTCCACCAAAGAGACTGATAATAAATCCTAATCCTACTCGTTGTTTGACGCTTAGACTGGACGTTCCTCCTAAAATGTATCCTAGTATGAATCCGAGTAAAATTCCAGGAGCTCCAGGAATGATAGCGTCAATAATGTCCATACCTTGCATCAAATATCCTCCGCGGCATGGGAGTATTGGAAAATGTTCTCATTAATCCTTTTGCATAAGAAATGAGTCTAGCTGGTCACCAATGATTCCAATGGACTATTTCTGAGAGGTCTCTTCTCTTTCTAGGAGCTTTCTCTTTTTCCTGGGATCGTTCATCAAGCAGCGAGGGATCGCCTTCGTACCCGATAAACATGACAGTCACGATTCTGTACTCATCAGGGATACCTGCAATTTTCTTCAGCTGTTCTTCATTCCACCCAGCGGTTGGATGCCCCATTAGTCCCAGATGAATTGCCTGAAGAAGCATGTTTTCCACTGCAAGACCAACGTCCATCATGAAGTAAGGCAGTCCATGAGAGGGACAACCTCCATCTTCCTTTGCGGCAACTAGAATCATCACAGGGGCTGCTTTTCCGTATGCATTTCCCCTACTCAGTGCTTCGTGAGCCTTTGCCAGAATGTCAGGGTCTCGTAAAACAATGAAGTTCCATGCTTGCTTGTTCATACAAGAGGGGGCCAACCTGCCAGCTTCCAATATTGACTTCAACATTTCATCAGAGACTGGCTTGTCAGAAAAAGCTCTTCCACTTCGTCTTTTCATAATCTCCTCTAAAATCATAAATTACCCCACAAACTACTTCCTATTACTCAGTCTTTGATTTCCATCACTGCGCCACAGTGCTCAGGAATGCCTTGATGACCACATGTGGCACCCATCCAGCATACTAGCTGGTCGCCTTCGATATGCATTTCTTTTCCACAATGAACGGGTACAGAAACTTCTGCCCCACACTTTGGACAAACTAATTTACCCATTTTATTAGTCCTCTTTATTGTCAACAAGTATATTAATTATCGTTAAGTATATGAATTTTTGGAAACGGTTCTGAGGGGAGAGGATAGAAAAGGGCCTAGGACGGGTAGTATTTCTTCGGGTCTTCAGTGTACACCTTTTCATCAGTCTTGTGAGCGCCAGGTGTATCCAGCTCTACATCCCTTTTGAGAGTCTTATCCTCGGACAATATCTCTCTGAACACTTCATTTTGGATGATGAGTCTCTGAACCTCATTGCTACCTGTCCATATAGTTGCAAGTCGAGCATCTCGATAAAGACGTTCAATTGGATAGACGTCAGTATAGCCAATCCCGCCAAGTATCTGCATTGCCTCATGTACAGCATTGAAACCAGCCTCTGTGGCAAATACCTTGGCTTGAGAGACCTCTTTTCTACACCACTCACCCGTGTCAGCTTTCTTGGCAGCTCGATGAACAAGCCCTCTTGCTGCGTCAAGTTGTGTGGTGCAATCAGCCACCTTGAAACTAATTGCTTCATACTTCTTTATTGCGCGTCCAAATGCCTCTCTTTTGTCTGCATATCTGACAGCAAGCTCAATCGAAGCTCGACCCATACCTATGGGTCCTGCAGCGGAGGTCAGTCTCTCAGGCACCATCATGGCGTTGAAGATAGAATTGCCATCATGGAGAGATCCAACTAGGTTTTTCTCAGGGACCTCAACATCCTTCATCACAATTCTAGCCGCACCCATTCCGCGACAGCCCAGAAGCTCATACTCCTCCTCGACCTTCACACCCATGTCCCGATCTATGAGAAACGCACTGAGAGATTCATGTGGTAGCCCCTCAAAATTGGTCTTTGCATAAACTAGAAAGTAGTCAGCTCCCACACCTCCAGCTACAAACCGTTTCTCACCGTTTACAATGAAAGAGCTTCCCTTCTTAATCGCAGTTGTGTTTGTTCCGAAAAAGTCTGAGCCACCCCGTGGTTCGGTGAGACCTTCCCCACAGATTTTCTTTCCTTGCAAAGTGGGAAGTAGATACTCTTCTTTCTGTTCTGGTGTACCAAATTTGTTTATTGCCTCACCAACAATACTTGGTAAAGAAAATGCACAACCAAGAGCTATTCCAAGCACCCCTATTTCCTCAAGAGCCACCATCTCAGAAACCCAGCCTAGATCTCTTCCTCCATATTTCTTGGGGAATCGCAATCCTAGTAGATTCTCTTTCGCGGCGGCTTTGATGAATTCGTATGGATACTCCTTCTCTTTACTATCCATAGCTAGGATTAGGTCGCGATCCACCTTATCCCTCACAAATTTCCGAACTTCATCTCGAATTTTTCGTTCCTCTTCACTCAGTAGAATGTCAAACATGTTCTAACCTCTCTTTCCTTCTAACAATGAGTCCAAGGTTTCCTCAGAACCACCCTCTCGCTCAATGCTGATAGCCTCGACTGGACAAACAATCTCACACACAAGACAAAGAATGCAATCATCCTCCCTTACCGGATCTACCACCTGACGTCCAGATTTATCTTGTAATGGAGTGAACACATTAGTTGGACACGCATCAATGCATTTCCCACACCCATAACACAATGAGAAGTCTACCCCAACGACTAAGCCATGTATCCTGTTTTCATTGTTGACTGGGGAAACCCATACTGGATGTCCCTGATGGGACTCGACTTTTTTCCATGTGATTCTGAATGTCTTATCAATTGGCACAAAGAAACGAAGTGCAGAGTTCCTTTTAGAGAATACGGAGAACTGTAGTTTATCGCACAAACTGCTCCTTATACGCAGTCAGAAGTTCAGCAAGCCTATGTGCGTTTCCAACTAACCGATTCCAAAATCTTTCAGCATCTCTGGGACTATTAAGCCTGAATTCAATATCAAAATTGTGAGGACCATAGCTGGGAATCCACCCAGAGATGTCAGCAAGAGTGAACAAATGCGCACTAATTCGCGGATATGCCCTCTCGTCAAACATCACATAGGGTAGGTAGGGTTCTCTATCGATATGGTCTGAAGGCATTCCGGAGCAGCTTTGTGTAGTTGAAAAGCCTAATTCATTCAGTTTTTTGATATGGGGTCTGATTGATTCATCGACTAGGTAAAGAAAGTCTTCTTCAGGCGTCATTTCATGCGACCGTTTCTCCCAATTCTCTCGGTACCAACTAGTTTCATAATAGGCCCACTTTGTATCTGGAATTATTCCAAGTTTTAGTCCCTGTCGATATTGCTCAAGAGCCGTCATTAATTCGTTCGTAACCGTAAACAGATTGGACCATTGTTCATGAGGATCTACGGAGTTCTCGTACCCTGAAAGAACAACATCAGAATCCGAGCTTATTACGGGATTCCACAATGATGCGTCTGCAATTGTAAACAGATGTGCCTCAAACCCTGGATAACTGGTGTGAGAGAACCTGATAGATGGTGGACTCTCATGCTGTTTCTCAAGAGCCAGACTATATTTTTTGACCACAAGACCAAACTTGGCTAGGCTTTTGATCTTCCATTTATTCTCATCAGAAGACATCGTTCAGCTCCAATGAGGTCCCTTTGGATTTGATTCATCGTGGATGCTTATGTATTCTTCATATCACTCTCGAAGTGATTAAATGTCAGTGAGTCAACTATGTATGAAGAAGGGAGATGTAGATAAATGAGCAACCGATTGACTGAACTCGAACAGATTCTCACTATTGTGTCGAAGAATCCAAAAGATGTTCCTATTGAAACTCGAAAACAATTCTGGAAGCTAGTACGACAAATAAAAAGAACTCCTAAGCCGGATGACCTAGAAGTCCTCAAAGCAGCAGAGATTCGGGATATTCTTTTTGAAGCAAATCGAGGAAAGACATATTCATTAGGTCTGGGCTTGTTAGTACTGACCATTCCTGGATTGCTATGTTTATGGGGATACATATGGGCATTGGGAACACCATTACCTTGGAGTGAAATCCTCACCTGGACGCTTCCAAACTGGATGACATTTGGCATACGTCTTTTCTTTGTGTTTGGAGTAATTGCGTTCCTCTATCCGATAGGTAGAGTCATTGCTGGAAAATGGGCAGGAATCAAATTGCTGGGTATGTGCAGAGACCAGTATTATGAGCCTACTGTGAAGATTGATTATATCACTTTCTTGAAAGCTCCCGCAGGAAAGCGTAAGTGGTTCTTCTTTTTCGCAGGGTTCTGGACGTTTCTCACTGCATTGTGGCTATGGATTCTTGGGATGGTGCTAGCTTTAGATTTTACTGCTATAATTCTAACAATTCTCCTCTTCCTGTTTGAAGGAGGTGTCATTCTCAGCGGGAATCCATCAGCAACTCGAGGAGAGATGGGTCATTATAACAGGGAAAAACGAATTGAACGAGCTTGGAAGAAGAATTTAGCAAAATTGGCTGAGTCAAGTGACGTGGCTTAATATCATGTGTCTTGCTTTCTCTTAAGCCACTCAGCCATGAGGTCTGCATCTTCTAGCAAATATTCCACCACACTGGGCCATATAGTTCCATCATCGCGAGATTTATTCTCGAAATTGTTGGTGTTTATCCACCCTGTTAAAGCGGACTGTGTCTTGTCATCAAATTCGTTTGAGTGGGTGTGGTCCAAAAGCCCAAGAGCAACAAGTGCATCCTGAATTATCGCAAGCAAATCCCCCTCAATCTTGATCAGAGTACTAGGATCCTCTCTACTGAGGAGGGTCATATCATATATATTGAATATCCTGACAAGCTCATCTATTGGGTTAGGATGCTCATCGACTCTAACATCAACATACCTATCATTGCCACCCTCGTATCCTCCCCCCTCACGCACCACAAGTATTGCTGCAGACTGCATGCCTCGACGGTCCCCACCAGCCGCTTGTCCCGCGATAAGTCCTGCGAACAACTTGTCTATCAAATCGCCCTCTGTGTTCTCGAATGCATCCGCCATGTCAGCAACCACCTCCTCACCAGCCAGAATGTTACCCTGACAGGTGAAACCATCGCCCACAATATGACCTGCCCACTCCATGCATTCTGTTCCAGTGTATGCGACCGCCTGCCCCTTTGCATCAACAATTCCAATCTGGCGATGCTCCTTGCCTTCATCCGCACTGAGAAGAATATCAAGTGTTTCAGAGGCACTGTTTCCATCCTGGAGGAGTGCCAGTCCGTTTGGGCCGTATCCAACATTAGCCCATGCCTGAGTTGCTATTGCCCCAATGTTTGCCTTAGCCCATGGAACAACAGAACCAACTGCTGGAAACTTGGACTGGACAATTACTCCCAAATCACAATTTACGGGATCACGAGCTACAATAGAGAAGGTTGATGGATGTGTCATGGTGTAAAACTCCCTGTTGTATTATGGAAAACTGGGTTGCTTATCGTATTTTAGGAGTCCGATTTCATGTACTACGTTAAACATTATTTTTTAGGGAACCTGTTCCTACAAAACTCAACACATCTTGCAGGGATTGTAGAGAAAAGTGGTTTCCGAGATATTCGTCAGATACGTTACGACAAATGGTCTAGAAAGAACAGCACGTTTTAGGTCTGATGAAACAGGGATAAATCTGGACCTACGAAACATTGCGCAGGTAGACTTGTTGCCACTCATTTGGTGTGAGAATATAGAAAATCTCTGTCTCCGTAATAACAGTCTATCAGAGATTGACCTTTCGCCTTTAGAGAAGTCAGGAAAAAATCTGAAAGCAGTCAGATTGGGACATAATCGACTCCAAGAGATAGATTTGGAACCTCTGAGCTGTTGTCCGAACCTCGAAGAGGTTTCGTTATTGGACAATCGCTTGAAACGAGTCGACCTCTCACCATTGTTTCACTGCCCAAATCTGAAGGAACTCAAAATAGATGATGACGTTGGCCTGACTGCAGATCTTCTGCTTCGTTCAGTTGGTAGCTGGCCAGAGGTGCTTATTGAACGATATCATCGTATTTTATGGAAATCAAATCCAACCACCTGATTATGAAGACTGGTGTTTCATTGAAAGGAGAAATGACTATTGGAAATTGGACTTGCTGGTAAGCATGTCATTGTCACAGGAGCATCAGGAGGAATCGGTCTTGAAGTCACACGGTTGTTCCTTGAAGAGGGAGCAAAAGTAACTGGTACATTTAACCATTCACCTGAACCATTGGACAATATCAAGAATGAATGGTCAGACCATTTTCTTGCAGTACAGGTAGACCAAACAAAAGAAGAAGATGTGAGGAAACTGTTTGATGAGGCAAATGCATCATTTGGGCGTGTTGATGTACTTGTCGCAAATGCGGGTATTGCCAACCATGAGGGAAAGGCAATTCAAGATATGACTCTTGAACAGTGGGAGAGAACCCTCAAGGTGAACCTTACAGGCACATTTCTCTGTTCTAAGTACTTCTTTGCAAATCTCGAGAGGTTCAGCGGAGATACTGCCGCGATTATTCTCGTTGGTTCCACTGCAGGCTTGTTTGGAGAAGCATGGTATGTCGATTACTCAACATCCAAATCTGCAATGCATGGAATGATGATGAGTCTGAAAAACGAGATAGTCCATCTAGCGCCGAAAGGACGTGTGAATCTTGTTAATCCTGGTTGGACCATGACACCCATGGCCGAAGACGCCTTAACTGACAAGGACATGATAAAACGAATCCTGCAGACCATACCAATGCGCAAAACCGCAATTGTAACAGATATTGCTGGAGCAATTCTCTATCTCTCATCAGACAAGCTTGCAGGTCATGTGAGTGGTCAGACAATTACAGTAGCTGGAGGGATGGAAGGCCGTGTCCTGTTCACACAGGAAGAGATTGATTTGCCTAATGATTAATCCTCAGAATATTTCCGATATGTTTCGGTTTTCCTTCGTTCTTCTTTCTTGCCCAATGGAAACGGCATAGACCCGTCTTTTCGTGCTGGAAAATATGTTTCTCCGGCAACATCCTCGGATCCTGGGGCGTATAGCATAGTCCGTCTTTCTTTTCCAGGAGGCCCTTGAGAACTTCTGGTTTTTGTGAATGCCATCACAATTAATGGCAGAATTACACAAATTGAGAGTATGACCAACCACAGCATTTTGGTGCACGTATGTATAATATCTCACGAGTGGATTTAACCTTTCACACACAAAACCGATTTCGTAAGATTGAAGTTCGTGAGAAACTGAGAAATGGAGTTTCAAATGAGCTCTTTTGATACTATTGCATTAGCCTATGATGACGCCATTGACTGGAAAGCCAGACTTGCTCGAGAGGTACCATTCTTGCTTTCACGATTGGGTAGTCCCATAGGAAAACGTGTCTTGGACCTAGCGTGCGGGACTGGAAGGCATTCCGTTGCACTTGCTCTTGAGGGTGTAGAGGTTGTGGGTGTAGACAATAGTGAAACCATGATACAGAGAGCTGTAGCGATTGCGAAGGCACAAGGGGTTTCACCAAAGTTCATCCTTGGGGAGATGTCTGAGTTTCAGTCAATCACTGAAGATCAATATGATATGGTAATCTGCCTGGGTAATTCACTAGCGCTAGTTGATGATTTTGAAACCGTTGGAGCTGTTCTCTCATCAGTTTATGACTCATTAGTAGATGATGGAGTGTTTATCGCTCAAACATTGAACTTTGAGGAGATACATAGAACAGGGTTTAGGTTCTTCCCACAGAAAGCTGGGAAGATGAGTAACGGAGAGGATGTTGTATTCTCAAGATTTTATGAGCACACTGACCCTCCAAGGTCGTCAACTCTGGTTATGTCAGCTCAAACAAAGGTCAAGGGTAGATGGACATCTCAGGTATCAACTCAGAGGGTACTCAACCTCAACTCAACCCTTTTGAAACGATACCTAGCTCAGGCGGGGTTTCAAGAAACAAAATTCTACTCTGACTATTCAGGGTCTCTCTTTGTTGGGAGTGATGATCGAAACATGGTCATTCACTCCCGGAGATGAAATCATGTGCTTTATCTTCTTCTAATCAAAACAATAACTAGTAACACGACTCCAGCTATACTTGTAGAAAGTAGCAGAATGGGAAATGTGTTCTCTCCCTGCAAAGCTCTTTCAAGTGCATCCGCAGCGGCATCCCAAACATTTGCGATTGCTGTGAGATGATTTTGAATCTCTGCCAAATCATCCTCATATAGAGTAACTGCGGCTGACAAATCTCCATTAAGTACATGTTCATACTGATAGACAACATTCTCGAAAGTCTTCGTCACAATCTTTTCCCCACCCGTATAGAAGGGAGTATTGACAGTTGAATTATCAGAAAACAATTCAAAGTGTTCGAGAGCTGACTTTGCCTCGGAAACAAAAGTTTGAAGGTCGAGATCTGGCAGTACAATTTGGAGAGCATCAATTGCAGCCCGATAAGACACATACTGCTGAGTCAACATTCCCTCAATCTGGAGACCTAAATCCTGCAAGATAATCGATTTTGTATGTAGATCATACTCATCAAATTCATCCATAAATGAGGATAGCCCAGTAGTAGTGAGATCAGCAGCCATTGCTCTGAATGCATTCGAACCGAAATTCCAGAAGAACACTTCATCAGAATCAGGGGCATAGGAGGCTCTATCACCACGTAATCTGTCCAAGATATAGTTAGCAAGCTTGCTAGTGAAATCTTCAGGTATACCTGATCCTGGTTTGATGATAGTAGTAGCATAGAAGCCAAGCCAAGCTTGATTCAGTGATGAAAAACTAATCTCGTAGAACCAGCTTCCATCATCAGGATATTGAGCTGGGTCACCAAGTACACCAATTCCAGGATCCATGATTTGAGCAGTGCTGGAAGTTTCATTGTAACCAGTAACCAGAACCGAATGTGTGGGATTGGGATCAGTTATGCCTAGATCTCTGACAATATCATAATCAGAAGCAGGGAGATTCTGCAGGTTTACATAGATTTCGACTGGAAATCCACTATCTATACCATTTTTCAGATGCTGATATGCCTCGTCCCATCCATCAATCTCAGTCCAGGTGACATTGTACAAATCCAAAATCATCGCAAATGGTGGGCCAAGGTCTGTACTACTAGGATCCATATAGAATTCAACTTCGAAACCTAACAGGTCAGCCATGGTTTCAAGAGTGCTTTGCTGTCTGTATGATGGTCCGGGTAGAAAGGTCCAGATGTCATCATATCGAATATAACCAGCTGAGAATCCCATTCCTGATGCAGCAAATACTTCTGAAAGGTCTAGTTGAACCCCAATACTTTGTAGAGCCATTGAGAGAGTTGCTGAATAGCAGAACCCATTTAGCTCTTGCCAAACATAGGAAACTCCCGTCACTTCTCCAGATTCTGCGGATAAACTAGGACCAATTTTCAAAAGACTCGCAGTATCCAGTGTCGATGCTCTTGGAATACCCATTCCGAGTGAAACTATCGCTATTATGACTATTCCAATTTTAGTCTTATCGAGTTTCATTAAAATCCTCCTACGAAAAAGGTGTGGCTAGGTGGAGCCACCAACATCAAACTGCTCCACCTTTGCCACTCTCTCTAGGGTTCTGGGCTAGAGAGATATCTGATTCCTGACCACACAAGGATTCCAGCAATAGCCCACTGGACAATGAGTCCGATAACTGAAACTCCAATCATCATGTTTCCAGGACCAAAGATGTTCTCCATGACTCCAAAGAAATCAATGTGCAAACCAAGCGAGAGGAAAATGTCTACGAACATAACTCCAATGATTGAGAACTCAGCCAGCATGACTGAGGTCATCACATTCGCTTGGTGTGCTGGTGACTTTGTGTCCTCATAGTTTGGATTTCTCGCTGTAACCCCTGTAGCCATTAGCATTCCACCAACAACTGCAAGGTAACCGAGTCCTAGGAGGAGAGAGAGTTCAATCACTGTCATGTTTATCATGAAGTAAATGACGACTGCTGGTATTACTGCTAGTGGAATACCGATTATTGCCTGAGCAGCTATCCTGCTCTTGACGAATCTTGATGATCCAGAAGGAGCCCCCTGTATAATCCAGAGCTGGTCCTTGCTCTCAAGAAAACCTGTCCCTGCGAATGGCATGGCTCCAATCAAAGACATCATGACTATTAACATCATGAATAGATCTCTGAATTGAAGTAACTCAATGTCCATAGCCATCATGATGACTGGCATGAGTATTGCAAGTATCAGACCATAGCCAATCTTTGACAAGTTCTGTGCCTTTCGTAGAAAGTCCTTGAAGTTAGTGACCATGAGGGATCCAAAGGGTCCAGAGTTGACTCTCCTGATACCTCTCAGGATAATGTTCTCTTTACCAACAGTGGTCACGACCTCAGTACGGACTCCAGCCTCGATTGTGAAGACTCGATCTGCGGTACCTAGTGCGAGACCGACAGTACCCAGAACGAACCCAATGGTTAAGACAGAAGTCACTACCATATTCAGCTGAAGCACTGTTGAAAAGCCCAATATCTGTGAGGCTGTCAACCCTATGCCATTGAATGTTATTGCTAACCAGCTGATCAGGTCCGCGAACCAGGTTGATGGGAGGATAAGAAACGCATTCATTCCCATTAGTTCAGACAGTGTTGGAAGGAAGAACATCAATCCGTACATTGGAATAATGACCACTATAGCTACAACCATGGCCAGTGCTTTTGCGATGTCATTACCTCGCGATGAATCACCAAGCCGTGCCTGAATTACACTCGTCAGGAAGTTTGAGAGCCAGATAGTGCCCATTGCCAACATCGTCACGACACCATAGACCAATAATTGTCCAATGATGTTGACCTCGAATGCCAGCATAAAGGGCGAAATCACTAAAGGTGCCAAGAATATGATGATCAGTCCGTAGAGACCGAGCTTTCCTAGGAAGGTCCCAGCCATTATGTCCTTAGTCCGGACATTGTTCGATAGAAAGATCTCCCACTGCCCAATCTTGATCTCTTGTAACGCATATGATAGAGGGAACAAGAGCAGGACAAGCCATAGGAATAGTCCTATTGTACGCATCAGTCCTGGGAATATCACCATGAGCATGGGTCTCAGGAATTCCATGGGAAATATTGCACCAAGAACAGCTTTGTAGATCATCGGTGTCAGAACTATTGCCCATACGATAGCGAGTGCGTAGAGTATGCCCACGTAGAGTTTCCTATTTCGTCTCATACTGGAGGACAATACCTGGAACTCAGCCTTTGCAATTGCTAACCAAGTTCGTACCATCAGCATTACCTCCAGGCTAATAAGGTCTGCTTGTCAACATGACCTCCAACTATCTTCAGGTATGCATCCTCAAGATCCTTCGTACCAGTAGTTTCAATGATCTCTTGAGGAGAACCATGTGTAACAAGTGCGCCATCGTTAAGGAGTCCAACCACATCACAAACATCCTCAACAAAAGATGTCTGATGTGAACAGATAAAGAAGCTAGTTTCAGTTTCTTGAGCAAGCACAAGAATGAGATCTTTCACCAGTGCGCTTGCAGCTGGATCTAGCCTTGAAGTAGGCTCGTCCAAGAAGACGAGCTTCGGCTCACTCAATAGAGTTGATGCAACGAGAACCTTCTGTTTCATTCCAGAGGAATAAGACTCTAGTAGATCGTTCTGACGACCCTCTAGTCCGAGCATGCCAAGCATAATATCGATTCGTCTATTCAAGGCACTCCCGTTTCGTCCATTTAGTGCTCCTATGAACTCTAGAAATTCTACAGCTGATAGTTTTGAATACAATCCAGGGGACTCAGGAAGGAGACCGGTCACAGCCTTGATCTTATCTCGCTCTGTGCTGATGTCATAACCACACACTGTGGCACCACCACTAGTCTGTTTCATCAGTCCTGATAAGATACGGACTGTCGTGGTCTTCCCAGCTCCATTCGGACCGAGGAACCCAAATATGCTACCAGATTGAACCTCTAAGTTCAGATCTCTAACGGCATGAACAGTGTCGAATCTCTTGTTCAGGCCGCGTGTTTGAATAACAATCCCGTTATTTACCATCTTTTTTCGCCTTCAGTCTTGCTGTAAATGTTTACAGCCTGATGGTA
>JBHLRC010000067.1:0-16835 GCA_048882965.1 Candidatus Thorarchaeota archaeon | reverse complement strand
CTGATCAATCTGTCATATCTAATTATGTACATTGGTTTCATTATTCTCATCTTCGGAGTGAGCTACAATAGTATCGGTGAATGGTTCCTTCCGACTGGTAATGTTTCATTGTGGCTACCCATAGTGGGCATTGGCTATGGGACCGGGGCTGGTAATCCCTTCTACCCAGTGCTTCCGATTGCTCCTCTATACTTTACACTCGCGATGTTCATCATTCCACTTGTCATCATGCTTCTTAGTTCATTCATGGGTGGCATGGATGGTATTGTACACCTCCTAGAGAGTATCATCGGGATGATCAGTCACACAGTTAGCTACGCTCGTATTTTCGCTCTCAACACGGTTCACATCATTCTGAGCAGTGTATTCATCACCATGTTACCCCCCATTGTCAACCTCTACTTCCCATCAATATCGTTGTTTGGTGTGGATATAATTCCCGAAATTGTAGAAACTGCCCATTACACTGGTCCTGCTGTTATGCCACTACTTGGGGCATTCATTGGTACATTGATTGTGGGAATTCTAGAGGGATTGCTTGGATTCATGCACACACTCAGGCTTCACTTTGTAGAGTGGTTCAGCAAGTTCTACCATGCTGGAGGCGTGGAGTTCAAACCATTCGCCGTTAAACGTCTACACACTGTGAAAGTTGCTGCAGAGGTTATTGCTTCCAACATTCCTGCAACGTGACCTGCTACCCCGCGCCTAAATAGAGGGCGACAAGTTCTGCATCTCCCTTTACACTCGGGTCCTGGTCTCTCTCTATACGTTGTCTGTTGTCCCAGACACTCCTGGCTAAGAGATCCGTGGTCTTTGCCCGGTTATCCACATTCTGAGCAGCTTGAGAATCCCCGACTTGCTGGAAGACTTGTGCAGCAACTGTGTAATTACCGACCGCTTCCCTGAGCTCGTCATTTGCATCTGAGTAGTGCATCTTTGCTTTAGATTTCTCTCCTGATTTGAACATGTACTCAGCCATGAAATCACTTTTCGCACCAAGTATTCGGAATAGGTCTCCTTTGAATTTCAGGACAACTCCATGGAGTTGTTTGACCTGAGATTCAACGTTATTCTTCTGGCGAATCTCCTCTCCCTTGACACTATCGAGTTCATTAGCTGCTGATTCAAAAGAGGCAACCGTCTGCTTGATTCTGGCAATGGCCCCATCATGAGTTGCTAGTGCGTCTTCAATCGGATCATCATCATCTAGCTGTGCAAGTTCGTCTTCCATCTTAGCTAGTGCATTGACTCGCTCTATCTGAGCTCTAAATGACCACTGCTCAGACTGACGTGAGTACACCTGTGCCTCTGAAGCAAATGCAGTGGCGAGGGCAAGCTTTCCAAGGTCTGTGAGTTCGTTTGCCGGACCTTTCTCGCCTATCACCTTGTAATATGAAGCCGCCTCAGCTGCATGAAGATTCTCCAAGATTCTTGACATGATGAATTGCACACCATGGTCTAATTTAGCACTCAGCTGAAACTGAATCATGTATTTTACATTGTTTAGGAGTGCGAGTGTTCGATTCCGGAGTTTCCCAACCTCTTCATCTTCTGCTTCAATGCTAAGTAAAATTCCCAGACTATTGAGTCCTTCACGAATTGAATCTAAAGCCTCCGCGGGATTGTTTGTCATTAGGACTGAAGCCTCATCTAGCTCCTTACTTACGTCCTGAATGAGACCAGTCTTTCTGAGGTCCTTGGCGAACTCTATCTGGTCGATAATACTACTTACTTCGTTCTTCTTCTTCTTCTTGAGGAGTTCCTTCACAAATGTGTATGTCTTGAGGTCTTCTTTGATTGCACCCGTCAACTCTCGTGTCTTTGCTAGTTTCTCAGCTCTTCGCAAGTTCTTGAAAATGTCTTTCAAAACAAGTTTTGCTTCGGTCTTGTTGTTCACCCTTATCAAATCTGATAATGTCTGTACGCTGGACTCTACACTGCAATATAGTGACTGGGCTTTCTTTTGCTCCTTATCAAGTCGGGACTGTTCTGCGTTGGTCTGAAGTGCGATAACTTCCCTGAAACACTTCTCAGCACGACCAAAGGCATCTGAAGCCACATTGTAAAGTTTGGATGCATCCTCAAGGTTTCCTGAGCGCATCTGTGCATCTGCGATGTCTGTATAGGTCATCGCGAGATATACCTCACTTAGTCCTGCAGTATTCTGTTTCCAAGATTTGATTACTGAAACTCTGTCCTTATACTCGTGTTTCTTTCCAAAATATGGGATTGCTTCATTATAGAGATCCGTAGCTTGTTCAAAGATAAAGGAGCTAATGATATCTCGCCAAAGGAGTTCATCGAAGGGATTGAATGCTTGTCTGAAGGTACTCTCTTTTCCAATTAACTCATTCAAGAATTCATCATAGAACTCTGCTTCTGCGCTTTTGTTCTTCCCAAGAATTGAAGTAAGTTCATCATCGTTGGTTTCAAGGCTTTCTTTGAGAAGCGTATATGCTTGCATGCCAAGTGCCACTCGTCTTAGTTTTTGTGTCCCGTCGACTTTCGTAGCAACCGATGAGAAGGGTCGTTCAAGCATTGTGTAGACTGCAGCGAGATGTTTTGAGGCGCCTTTCTCTTTTTCTTCATGTTCTTCCTCAACAAATGGACCGCTTGCAGCTGCAGCTTGATGAAGCCATGCCATCACCCGTGCCATCCAAACATCAGAGAGGCTCTTTTGCATCTGTGTCTTCAGTTCTTCTAGTGCTTCTTCAAGCTGTTCTTTGGACTCTCCCTCACTCTGCTCGATTCTGTTTCTCAGGTATGCGAGGTCAAAATCCTCAATCATGATTTGTTCATTGAACTCTGCTATTGTGTCATAGAGTTCTGTGAAGGCATCGTGCATCATGATTCTCTTTTGCTCCAGACCCTCACGATCATCTATGTCATGGAGAGAGAACTCCCTCACCGTATCCTGTGCCTTGATGTTAAGTTCAAAAAGAAGGCTAGTGTAGATTTGGATATCATCTGTTTCTTCTGGTTCCTTACTTGTCTTCTTCTTCGACCCAGGTAGAACGTTACTCAACAGAGCATCCTCCTCTAACGTCACTATCTTTCAAGAAGCAGCTTACACTTACTTAAGAGTACTTACGCTGAGTAAAGAGGGATATAGTACTCAGATTATGCTCTTTGTGAAATGCGCAAATGAACAATCCTGTACTTATTCGTCAGATTATGCTCTTTGTGAAATGCGCAAATGACAATTCCTGTACCTATTCGTCAGGAGTCCTGAATCGGATTTGACGCCCATCTCGAATCTTGACAAGATGCCCCTCATCAACAAGCTTGTTCAGAACTTCACTTGTCCGTGAGCGAGATCTTCCCCATTTCTCGGCTAGTTCCGTAGCTGTGAGTCCTAGGTCCTCCTCATTCAAGAAGTTAACAAGTCTACTCCAGCTGAGATCTCCTTCCAGACAGTTGCCTTGACTCCCAAACACATTGTATTGCCCTGAATCATAGGGTGAACCTGCCTCAGTTGTATGTTTCATCCTACTTGTAAGTTCAACAACTGTGTCTTTCAGAGTATAGACTGTTTCTTTCAATTCATGAACTTCTTTTCTGAGTTCTTTCAGTTCTTTATCTTCCGTCAAACTTTCCCCTCCTAGTCTTTTTCATAATCTGGTCTAAATTCGAGATAGTTCCTTCTCTTCTTTTTCTTCTCCAGACAATCCTTGACCTCATCAACCTCAAAGTCCATGACCTGTGTTGATTCGTAGTCTTCCATTACTTCTTGCTCTTCTTTCGAAGTGTCTTCCGCGTCTCCTGATAGAACATTGGGCTTTTCTGTTTCCTCCTCGTCCTGCAGTTCTTGAGATGATACAGAAATTGCTTTGGTCAACTCATAATCCGATTTCTTCATTTGAAGGATGTTCGCGAGAATCTCCTTTGTCTCCTTCATACAAGGGTCTCGTTTATGATGATATGTCACAAGTTCCGACAACCGTCAACAACAATCAACAATAATCAACACTTACTAAGTGCTTTAACGTATTTAAAGATTTGGCTTCAAATGCGTTGGTCATTTCTCATCTTCGACCATCGTTCGTGCGAAGGTGATATAACCTGTGTGGGCCACCATCCAGGTGGTGGGCCGAGTCTTGTTCTCTCTTACCATGATTTCTCGCTGCAGGACCTCTAGAGTTTTGATCATCCCCCATTTTCCTCCTTCTCCAAGAGCCCTGCATGTCTTCATGGTCTGCTCAATCGTGGGACTATAAGATGCAATGTAACAACTTGGTTTCAAGACTCGATGAGCTTCATCCGTGAGTTCCCATGGTGTAGCTAAATCGAGGACCACTGCATCAATATCTTCCTCATTGATTCCCTCTAGGATGTCCTGGTTGTGCATGGTGATATTCTCTGTGAGACTGTATTTCTCCAGATTCTTCTTTGCACCATTGTACATGTCTTCTCTCACTTCATATGTGTATACATGACCCGTGGGTCCGACAGCCCTTGAGAGGATACTTGTCAGGGCTCCAGAACCAGTACCAGACTCAACAACCCTCATTCCCGCTCCAATCCCCGCCTCCATTAGTATGGTTCCCGCATCCTTTGGATAGACAATCTGAGTGTTTCTACCCATGGCAATCTGGACATCCGTGGGACTTGGTTGGTGAATCTGAAAAACAGTACCTGAATGACTCTCTACCCTAATACCAAAGGGCTTACCGATGATGTCGTCGTACTTGATGATGCCTTTATTGGAGTGGAACTCCTCACCTGCCTTAACTTTTCTAATCCAATTCCGCTTGGCATCGAGGAAGATGAATACGTGACTACCCTCTTGAATCAGGTCTTGCATACGGTGTCACTACTAGGTTCATGTTTTGAGTGTTGCTGACCATCCTTTCTTACGATAAATCGAAACGCGCGACGCTACAAAGCTTTATCCGATGTCAAAAAGGAGTCGTCCGGAGGTTGTCCACTTGAGAAAACCATCCACGCCAGATGAAGATGAGTCTAAAGCCGCCACTCTTGACAGACCAGTTGATCTTCTTCCCAAGTCCGCACTACCTTATCATCCACGGGTAGGAGATCCACTAGACCTGCTTGTTGACCTTAGTGTCGGTGTTGTATTGGGCCGTTCAGAGTCTTTCCACCAAAAGTACTACACTGGGGGATTAGGAACCCTTGGAGGGATCGCAGAGACGTCTGATGACATCCTGACATCTCTAATGGGAATGCCTGTTAACATGGACTTGATGGGTCCACATGTGCTGTTTGTAGCTGGGAAACGAGGGTCTGGAAAGAGCTACACTTTGGGTATCATTGCTGAGGAACTTGCTCTAGCTATGCAGCGCAGAGAGATTGAGGTTGCGGCTGTCGTTGTTGATACTGTTGATGTCTTCCGCCAGATGGTAGAACCCAATGATGACCAGAGTGACTTGCTGAAGAAATGGAACCTTGAGGCCAAAGGATTTCCAGTTTCAGTATACATTCCCCGTCGGACATACGTTGGACTACCCGATGAGGTCAAGAAGAAGGCTCGCTTGTTTCCTCTTTCCATCGGACCGAAAGAGCTGACTGTTTCAGACTGGGGGTATGTCCTTGAGAAGGGTGGGTCTCTCAGTACCACAATGGAGAATCTCATCGGAGAGATTCTGGATAGTATTCGTAAGGGCTACACTTTGGAGTCTGGCGAGAAAGTAGTTCTCAAGCGTGACTTTAGTATCAAAGACATGATCAAGTGTATTGAAACTAATCCTCAAATCAATGAACTTTACCAGACATCCACCAGAACAGCTCTGATTCAGAGGCTAAAGAGAGCAGACCGACTTGGTGTCTTCCACCCCGGCGGAACAAGTGCTCAAGACCTTGCAGTGGCTGGACAGATTACCGTGATTGATGTGGCACCTCTTGGATCAGACGCTGAATCTGTCTTGGCTATTCTTACCAACATGTTATGTCGTCAGGTACTAACCTATAGGATGGCCTGGACTGACGAGGGTGCAAGCGCTCGTGAAGAACTACCTCCTACCTGGTTGATTATCGATGAGGCTCACACGCTTGTGCCAAGGTCCGGTCACACGCCTGCGAAGGATGCAATCATCGGATATGCAAAACTTGGTCGGAGGTTTGGTTGTAGTCTTGTCCTTTGTACACAACAACCATCAGCAGTCTCAGATGATGCAATCTCTCAAGCTGACATCATTCTATCACACTCACTCTCGCATGACAATGACATCAAGGCGCTTCAGCAGAGGGCACCCGCAGTTATGCCCGACCAGTTTCGTGACAAGGTCTTCATTAGCAGTCTACCCCGTGGCGTGGCTCTTGTCTTTGATCAGAGCACTGAGAACAAACGTGGCTTTATCATGCAGGTTCGCCCAAGACTCTCGCAACATGGAGGTACTGATAGACTGTCCGGGCTCTTCGAGGCAGTTCGATTGCTCATTCCAGAGGATGTTGATGAAGAACCTGAGGTTGTTATTGAGGAAGAAGTTGAGGAGATTATGGAAGAACCAGAGGTCGAACTTGAAGAAGAACTTCCGGGTGTCCCACGACCTCCACTAAAGCTGAGCAAAGAGGATTGGAAGGTTCTTGATGGTTGGATGAAGGACTACATAAAGCAACTCTTTGATCAAGAGAAACAGGAATATGATATTACTGATGAACCAGCACCTCGTGTCGAGGAACCTCCTCCCGTATCGAAGTCAACTGACATGGAGTGGGAACTTGAGCGAGTCCCAATAACAGAACTTGATGTTGATCAGATCCGCATCCATAGATTTGGTCCACTCTCAGCATTGCTTCTTGGGAGAGCGATGACCCGACAGGTCCTTTATAGTCGTGCCTCACACGAGTTTCTCTTCAACTCAGAAAAAGATGTTCGAGAGACCCTACTAGTTGAGAGAGAGGGTGCTGACCCAATCAATGTCATTGAGGATGTTACATCTGGATTGCTATCCACGGGAATGTCACTGGATGAACTCATCCATGAACACGACTTCACTTTTGTGTGCTTTAGAAAGGATGGTATGCGATCTGCATTTGCCGTGGGTGTAAGTGAGGAACAGGTCTCAGTCCCGATTGTCGTGATTGGTGGAAACCGAACCTCTGTTGGTAAACTTGCAGATGGAATCAAGAAAGCACTACCCTCTTAGAGGAAAACATGCACCCAATGATTGGCCTTATAAGGCTCTGTCCGCAGTGGGCGTTACGGTGGAAGAACATGGCTAGGGAAGATATTCAGCCTCCTGTCAACCTGAAAATAGCTTCAATGACTGATTTGGCACGGATGCTTGTTTCATGGTCACAAAGGGATAGACCGGCAAGCATGTTGTATTTTGAGCACAATGGGAAACACATCTATGGGACCTTGATCTCGAACCATGGATACTACCAATATTACGGCATGCCTCTCTGGGTTCACGCTGAAGGTGATGGACCACCCAAAGGCAGCTTCCTTGCTTACAAGGCTCGACCCAAAGAGTCTCTAGACTGGGTGGAACATCTTGAAGGTTCAGAGCCCATGACCGTTCATCTGCCAGTCATCAAACTTGCTGGAAAATTAGAGATTCTTGACATGTAGTTCATCTCGGAATCGAAAATTTCGGCCTTTCGAAAAATCGAAAGATGTTGTTTTTCGTATAGGTTAGAAACTAATCATCGGAAGAACTGTGAAGAGCGCCTATATTGATCCATTAATCGGCTAAAGTAGATCTGCATACTTCTCCAACACGTCTTTTGCGTGAATAGTTGCATTACAGAATTGACATTTCGTTTCTTGACCAGTTTTTGGATATTTTATTTTTCTGAAGCATTTTGGACACTCAAGAGCCCAGATTAGTAATCCCTTTTCATGCAATTGAGAGAAAATTGTTTGGAAGTCGGATATCATATCATACGGAACTGTGACTCGTGCAAGAGCCCTGTTAGAAACATATTTGCCCACATCAGTGACTATCCCGTCTAATTCGCCTTTATCGGTCAGATATGACACCATGTCGATGACTGTATTGTACACTTGATCTCGCGGAACCTTTCTTGAGTCAGAGCCATGTAGTAAGGCTACGTCGGAAACAACCCTCTTTTCTTTGGCAGTTTCAAATAGATCCGCATCAAATCTATGTACCAATAAGCCTAGAATATCTTCTTCTACCCTCTCAAGAGCGAAAGAGTAGAAGTAGGGTCTCAGCCTAGGGTTCTTAGCAACCTTTAGTAAATCCGCGTTTCGTTTGTATGTCGACAGACTCCGAATCGTAGATGCCGTTTCTTTCGAAGACCGAGGTTGGAGCTTCTCTCTTTCATAGAATGCAAGAAAGAGCACAGCTTTGTGCTCTTCACATGCATAGTAGTATGTTTGTTTCTTCGTGGATTTTGGTTCATAATCTATTACTAGACCCTGTCTGAAGATCCCTTTCTTCTTTTTTCTGATTTGAATGCGACTTATCTCATCGAAGTCGAACTGATGAAACCGTTCGCGTCCTTGGCCGAGGATGCCTTTGGTTTTGAGGAAGATGATGCTTTTGTTCGTTAAGACAAGATCTCCCCAGTGATTCTTGTAGGTGCACCTAACTCTCTGAATCACCGATTCATCTGCTTCGATGCCTTCAAGTCGCTTCAAACCTATCCACACTGATTATGAAAGTTGACCTTTGAATTAAATGTTACTACTTGTACTTGGTCCTAGTATCACTCCTCCTTTGTACGGTTTTTTGGGTTCAAAAATATCTTGTACTAATGCTGTTTGGTTATACCACCAGGTTGATTGTTTATGTATGCAAAAGGTATGGGTTTTCACATTGAGGATGATCTGTTTTGAGAAAGCCTGATGAGAATGTGAATGGATTATCGTGAAGTCCTGGGATGGCTGTTCATGTGGACGGCAACCAGTCCAGAAGGTCCTAATACAGAGGTATACTTCCTTGTCAGGAATTGTCTCTCCTGGAGTTTGGTCGATCTTCCACGGTGAATTGACAGCTGGATACTGACTACTCTCTAAGCAGAAGTTATCTTCGACATAGAAAGTTGCATTGTAGAAGGTTGCGCAGCAACCTCCTTGTCCTTCAAATTCAGTCCAGTTGACAAATATTGTGCCTTTGTAATCATCCTTTTGACATACAGTAATGTAGCTACCAAGCTCCCATGGAGTGTAGCCACCATAAACAATAACCTGCACATAATAGTCCTTAAGGGTCTCATTGGTTATACATAATGGAAGACAACTCGGAAGGTTGTCATAATAAAAGTCAATTGACCCTTGTTCAGTGCACATTGGACCCCAGCGACCACTTTCCGATTCCATCACAAAATCAGGCTTTCTAAAAGTTTGTAGCTGGGCGACTTCAGCGGGATCAAAATAGTCAATGGCAATATTCTCTTGATTATTGTCAGTTGGCTCTTGTTTTTGATCCCCATATGAATGTGCCGCCACAACAAATCCACCAACAACCAGAGCAAGTACGAGTCCGATTGATATTATAACTATCATTTGGTCTGTCCTCTGTTCAGTTAGTTGTGTGGCGGAACCCCTATAGGTTTCGCCCATCTTTTCATCCTCTCTCAGACCGAAAAGAAGTGATTCCTCCCGATCTTTCGATTTCAAATCCGCGAACGTTGATCGTTCAGCACGAATTTGATATCAAAAGTAGTCTCATAGGTATAATATAAGACATTCCTGTTGTCGGTTTATCATTTGCTCTTGGGATTTATCTCACGACTGGTGGCAAAATCGAGTAATCTTTCTCTAGACTTGTACAATGCAAACGTTGTTAGGTTGACTATTAGTGCCTCTCTTCCAAACCTTTCGAAAAATCGTCAGTGTAAACCCCTCCCGAAAAATCGACAACTTCTGTTCATCATCACAGTCGATTCATCTTGAGGTATGGTTCGTCATATTCTTTCTATTTTTCGTCGCCACGTTCGATATACCGATTAATTCCCTTAAGTTGACAGAATCGGGTCTATTCATCGTCTAAAGACTGTTCCAAAAGTGACAATTGCTTGATTTTGGACCCTGAAACTCCTGTATATGGAGGTCACTCTAGTCTAGAAATTTAGTGTTTTCGAAAAATGGAAAGCTTTCTCGAGATATGTCCTTTTCAATCAACCTCAATACAGTCATTTGGTGAACAAGCTGTGCCAGATGATTTTCAGAATCCATTGAGGGGTTGGGAGGCAATCAGACAAGCACTTATTTTCATCGAGGGTCTATCCACTTTCTCATTACATGCACTTGCCGGGGTAGAGATATACCAACAGACAGAGGTCTCTAATGCGAGAGTCTATGTGAGGACATTAGAAGAGCTTGACAACTACCTCAGACCAATCTTCGAACGAATGTATCTAGACATCGAACTTGATTTCATACCACTCACGCATGAGATTGATATATTGAATGAAGTGCTTGGTCGAATTGTATTGGACTATCCTTATGACGTCAATAGATCTCTCGGGACGATGCCCTGAGGAAGCTGACAGCAGACAGACTTGCATACACCAGGAATGCCAGCCAGATGATTGCCGTAATGAGCAAGAAGTTAGTCTTGAAGAAGAGTTCGACTACAAGAAAGAGACCGATTACAAAGAGGTTTGAAGCTCCGCCGATTGTTGTGTCATTACTCACCTTGAGAGCGAACTTCACGATATACATGATGGCTACAATTCCTAATGAAATCCAGTTGATGAATGTCGTGAACAATACTGATTGGTTCATGAATGGGATGGTTCCCACTGGAGTCGGGATTGGCGGGAGATAGAGAATCAAGAACACAACAAAGAGAATGAACTCTCCAATCCGGATCCAGTTTGTGGGTGCCTTCGTGTAGACCTCACCATAGAGACCCTTGTCATATTGCTCTGCTCCAAAGTAGAGAAAATGGATTGGTGCACCAAAGCTGAGCGCATTTACAAGACATTGTGCAAAACCATAGACAACTTGTAACCAAAATGATTCCCATGTGTCGAGGATGATTTCCCACACTGCTATGTAATTTGGTAGGAACTCAAGCATGACAAAGGTTGGAAGAATACAGAGGGCAAGAGCCCCGAGAAATGCAAGTAGGGCCCCGATTTTTCCTCCTCCAAACTTACCAACACCAATCCTAAAGAACACAGTCCCTGCCACATAGAGTCCTAAGATTATTGCTAGGGGCGGAGTAGTCATGGGAAGGACAAAGAGCATCAGAACGAAAGATGCATTGATGCCATAGAACACTCTCCATCTGAGTGGCACGCTTGATATGGTCTCATCCATGATATAGACTGTGTTTGCCAGTCTGTATCGCTGATAATAGATGAGTCCTAACCAAGGTGTAGAGAATACAATTGGAACAGCAAGATGATGGAAAAGTAAGTCCAGCAAGGGGTCTCCGAATGGCGTCATCTGCGGAATGAAAAACATGAGGAGAAAGAAGTAGATTGGACCGACAATGGCAAGGATGACAACTGCGAAACGTGTGGCTAACCAATCTGGACTCACGTTGACCTCTCCATTCATTCGTTTTCTTGTTACGATATAAGTGTACACGAGATTTATTTGGACTTGTATAATGCCTCTAATCATTCCACTGGAATATGTGGGATATCCAATGGGATAGGTGTGGTTCGCGTGTACAAAAGGAAACTTACTGCGTCTAGTTTTGTGAGAAAGAGCAAGCTAATCATCGGTCTAGATCTCGTTGCTGACATGGCTGGAAAGGAAGGTCCTGCTGTGCAGGCAGAGAAAGACCGATTGGAGAAAGAGGCCTTGAATATTGTGTCTCAGACAGCTGAGCATGCCGTTGCCTTCAAGATAAACAGACAGCTGGTCTACCCGGTTGGCCTCTTCGAAGGAATTCCGAGAATCATAGATGCCATCCATGATGCTGGAATTACTGTTATTGCCGATATAAAACTGAATGACATTGGTAACACGAACAAACACATTGCCAAGTATTATTTTGATGCAGGGTTTGATGCACTCATTGTGAATCCGCTTGTTGGGATGGAGGGTGGACTGAGTAGTGTCTTTGAGATGGCAACACCTCGTAAGCGGGGTATCATCACCCTCTGTTACATGTCACATCCTGGAGCTCGGGAAGGATACGGTCTCTATGTGGCTTCTGATGCTAAACAGAAGACAGAACCCCTCTATCATCACTTTGCACGAATCGCAAGAAAATGGGACACTGACGGTGTGATTGTCGGGGCAACACATCCAGAAAAAATCACTGAGATACGAGAGATCCTCGGGACAGAGATTCCCATTATAAGCCCTGGAGTTGGAGCTCAGGGAGGTAGTGCAAAGACTGCCATTGATGCAGGAGCTGACTTTGTCATCGCTGCTCGTTCAATTGTGGAGGCTGAGAATCCTGCAGCGGCAGCAGCAGCAATCGCTGCTGAGATGCGCTGACCTGTGCGAATGCACATTATGGACGCTCACTTCTGTACATCACGTCGCGGAAACGTTCAACCAATACATTGTCGCATTGGAAAAGGATAAAGGAGAATCTTTGGTTTTCATGTACAGAAGTGTCCATGCTTCATAGCCTAAGAATCCGCCGGGATTCTTTGGAGCGGGTACATTATGGCAAACACAATAGGCAATGGCTATAGCTTTGCTACTTGGACTAATTTTATTGAAGAGTCTCAGATAAGGGCTCTTCTGAAGTATAAGGTCAAATACTACTTTGCTGGTGGAAAACCCGGAATTATGCCGACTGATATCTTTGCAGATATCCTGGCTGACCTCAGTGAGAGGTATAAGAAAGACCCCAAATTAGCTCTTGAGGATCTAAACTATGGTCCGACCGGGGGTCAACCTTGGTTCCGTGAAACACTTGCAAAACGTCTTCATGATGTGAGAGGAATCCCTATTGATTGTGAACCAACGTCTGAGTGTGTCTCTATCACAAACGGGTCACAGCAGGCGCTCTATGCACTACTTGATACACTGATAGACCCCGGTGATGTGATAATCACCCCCTCTCCAGCATATCTTGGATTTCTTGTTCCAGCTGTGAAGCTTGGGGCACGAGTCATTACGATTCCAACAGACTTGGATGGGATTATTCCTGAAGAGGTAGAGAAGGCAGTTGAAATCTCTCAGAAAAAGTTCGGTAAATGTCCAGACATGATCTATGTAGTGCCTGACTCCGATAATCCAAAAGGCACGACAATCCCCTTCAAGAGACGTCAGGCTCTTTTTGACATCGCTGAAGCAGATGACATACTCCTTGTTGAGGACTCGGCATATGCTGAAATCCAATTCAAGAAGAATCCAAAACCCATCAAAACGTTAGACAAGGAAAACGAACGTGTTGCATATCTCGGGACTAGTAGTAAGGAAGCGGCAGTTCTACGAGTTGGTTACTCAGTCCTTCCACCAAACGTAAGAGAACAGGTCCTCAAGGACAAGGGATATCTTGACCTGTGCACAACCACACTTGTACAACGAATTCTTGATGAATACTACAGCAAGTATATTGATGAAGCAATGAAAGCGGCTATGCCTAAGTACAAAGAACGTTACGAGGCCATGGCAAAGGCGATTGATGATTCATTTCCTGCTGGTGTACGGACGGATCCAACTGGCGGCTTTTTCATTTGGTGGCAAAGCGAAGAGAAGAAGCTTGACGCAGGGGAGTTCATGGAACGAGTCGCTATTCCAAATGATGTGCTATACGTCCCAGGGGCAGCATTCTATCCAATCTCAGGTTATAGACTAACCAAAGATGGGAAGGATATCAGAGAGAGTCTTCCAGAGCATAATACAATGAGGCTCGGATTCTCATATGCTCCTCCTGATATCATCGATGAAGGTATTAACTATCTTGGACAACTCCTCACAAAAGAACTTGGTTAACTCAGATTGAGAAGTTTGCAAAAACAGTGGCACCGTTCTTCATAGGTCCAACATAGGCCCGATCATATGGTCCAAATAAGTCTGATAATCCTGAGTTTATTGCCCACTCTATCCACGCCCATGTTGATTCCTGCCCAAGTTTATTCTCTGTATATTGCCCAAATGCCCATGAGAGATATCGTTCTAAATCGAGTTTTTGAAGTTGGAGTTTTTCTACTGCTTTTCCAGATGCTCCTTTGATCTTCTCAGATGTTTCTTCGATACTCTGATTCAGAGACCTATGGGTATCAAGAATGACATTCTTCAACTCAGAAAGATGTGTGTTCATTTCTTCAAACTGGTTTTTCCTTCTGTTCTTGGCTAACTTTCCTAGCAAGCTGAACATCTCTCTACGATGAAGGACATTGAATCCATCTTTCTCTAGACTGTTACCTAACTCTTCATTCCATGGCGTATTGAAGTAGACTCTTGGATACTTGATGAAGAGTGGGAAAGGTATCTCCATTGCCTTGGCTGAGGGGATCACCTGTGCATAATACGCAGTTTCACCTGGTCCTCCAATATGCGCAACAGTAGGAATCAAAGTGTCAATCAGCACCTGTCTTGTATCCACTCGCGGTGACAGCTGTTTCGCAATCTCACCCAAATACGGGCTATCAGCTGAAGTTTCAATCTCGACAGTTTCTGAACATAGTGGACATTTTCCAGTCAATACTGCTGTGGAACCAAGTGCCTCATAATGAAGCTCTACTCTACTACTTTTGCATTCTGGCTTTGGGCACTCGTAGAAGAATGGTACGTAGTCTGGACCTCTCCGACCAATACCTGGATTGTAGCCTTGAGCCTCGATTAGGTCGGTTATCTCATTAAATGTCTTGAGAAATCGGTCTCGATTCTCTCGTGCTAATAGGAACTCCATTCCCTCAACAAGAAGATCCCGAATCTCATGGTTGGAGGCTGGGACTAGAGGAATACCAAGGTTTCCAATCACATTGAACAGATTTCCCAAAATTCTCTGAGACCATTCACCAAGTGTATCCGAGTTGAAGAAAGCTTGCCTGACAACCGATAGCGATTGTTCCAGTCGTTCCTCGAAGAGCATACGAGCTTGACGATCCAAATTCTTGAACATCGGTCTATAGTTGCTACGGATATCCTCTTCAACCTGAAAGAGCCAGTCTTTATCTGGAAGGGGGAGGACACTCACCGGTGAACTCTCAAACTCCTTCGGGACTGGCATGCTGATGAGACAACCTGCATGACCCATTAATGGTGTCCGGATGTTGGTCAATTCTGATTGTACAATATCATAATCAGCAACACAGAAGAATGGTGACAGTGGCATTTCATTTTCGGTTGCTAAAGCTGCAACCTTCGTTGCTGTTGCCGCTTTGTTTAAGATATATGTCGGACCTCCCATTGCAACAGTCTGATGAGCTGATTCTACAGCACCCCTGTCAATAGCTTCTATAGTATCCTTGACCTTAGGTGTCAACGAACCGAGCTTTTTGTTAATCTCGATGAGGGTTTTCTTGACAGCTTCCATCTTTTCAGGAATGTGCCATAACATTTCCTTATACGATGCGAGAAGAGTTGGTGCCAGCTCAGCGAGAGCATCTAGAGTCAGTGGAGGTGTATTATAGAACCTATCAGCAAGATCTTTGTTTTCGCCCGTCCAGATGAAGTCCTCATAGATTTTGTATACACTGGGATTCAAGTTGAATTGCACTCCTCTTATTTCGATACTACGTCCTTGAGTACTTTCTCATACATTGTCACAATCTGGTCTGCCGAAAATGACTCCTCGACACGTTTTCTACCAGCCAGTCCTATCTTCCTTCTCTCTTCATCATTTTCAATCAATTCGATTATTGCTTGGGCATACTCTTCCTGGTCAAATCCTTTCGTCACAATGCCATCCTTTCCTGGGCGTACTAGCTCCGGTATGCCACCAGCTGGTGTGGTTATGACAGGAAGACTGCATGACATTGCCTCCAATAATACCAAAGGCATACCTTCCAATGTAGAGTTCAGGAGGAACATGTCTGCCGAACACATGATTTCTTGCATGTTACTCTTCACCCCAAGTAAATGGACATTTTGACATAGGTCAAGAGCTTCAATCTTTCTCTCAACCTCGATGCGAGTGGGTCCATCTCCTGCAATAATCAGCCGCGTCTTAGGATAGTGGTCTACTACAATCCTCATTATTTCTACAAGGTCTACGACCCGTTTCACTTTGCGAAAGTTGGACGCATGTAGGAGTATCTTCTCCTCTGGATTCAGTTCTATTGCTTCCTCCTCCTTCCTAAGACCAACACACCCACTCTCAACATAAAGTCGGACACCCTCAAGGGGTGAGAACTTTTGGAGGTCTATGAAGTTTGGAATAACATGGATCTCTCTCTCAATTCCTAATTCATCGTGAGCCTTTTTCTTAAGAAATTCAGAAACTGCTGTGACTGCATCAGCATTTTCCACTGTATGCTTGACAACTGGTTGATATGCTGGGTCTTGCCCTAGTGTGTGGACATCAGACCCATGCAATGTCACTACATAGGGTATCCCTAGAATCTCTCTTGCCATGTACGCAGCCATTGCATGTGGTATTGCATAATGTGAATGAATGACATCTAGGTTCGAATCTCTTGCTGTCTTAATAATCTTGGATGTGAGTGCCACGGTATACGGAGGTCCTATTGTTTTGAAAAGAGGATAGTCAAACCGATCTACCAAGTCAACGTGGACATTCCGTGTCTGCTCCCACATGAGTGAGAAGGGTCTTTGGTAAGTTATGAAGTGAATAATGTGATTCCTTCTTGCCAAATCCTGACCAAGGCGTGTAGCTAAATAGCCACTGCCTCCCACTGAGGGGTATAGATTGACTCCAATCCGCACGTGGTACACCTGCATTCATGTTGAGTAGGCAGTCCCTTTAAGGAGAATGGTTTGGACAACAAACAGATTGCCAAACACTGATTAGACTGTGTTTTGAAGGTGGACGCATGAACAGTTTAGATGGTGAAACAATCCTCGTTGTCGT
>JBHLRC010000066.1:0-16986 GCA_048882965.1 Candidatus Thorarchaeota archaeon | reverse complement strand
CAGAACAACTATCTATTGAAAATAGATGACTCAAAGACATAGGAAGAAGAAAAAAAGTACATCACTAGGTCATACTATTCCTGCTAGATATAGGAACCATCCAATGATGCTAACAAGATGGATGACTGATATAGACAACTATGCGAGAAAGCACAAGCGAAAAAGAACACCTAGGACTCTGAAGCATCAGATAGAAAACCATGCAAGGAAACACAAGCGAAAAAGAGCACCTAGAGCCCTGAAATATCCATACAATTAGACGATACCATTGGCAATCATCATTGCCTTGGTCAATAGGATTGTTCGATGGTGGAGTTCATCATTGCTGACACTAGCCACAAATCTACTCCCTTTCAGAGAGAATCCGTGACGCAATGCAATATCTCTCAAATTACCATTCCGAAGATCAGATGATATAAGACGATAAGTGAACCACTCATCAGTTCCTTTCTCTTGAACATTACAATTAACATTGAATGAAAGGCCATTCTCGAGCGTGATTCTGAATCTTTTTCCAATGGTCTGCCTGATTATGGCATGAGGACCTAGGATTCCTCTTAGGATGGACATTGTGAATAGTGACGCAGGACCAGGTAAAAACGCCCATGACCAAAATCGGAATGCGAGAACCATTAATGCCACTGCGATTATGAGTCCAACATTGTTGAAGGCTGCTACGACCTGAAGACTTTGAGTCCAACCAGTACTTGGTTGTGATTCTCCAAATTCTGTGATTCCACTGGTGTAGTATACAAAGAAGGTTATCGAGAAGACTATGATGATGGCTGAGAGGGCAATCCTAATCCTATCTTTATAGAGTGCCTTTGCTTCGAGTAGGAGTTCGTTATCCATTTTCACTCTTCCTCCAGCGCTTCCAGGTACACCTTCCGTGATTGTGTTCCATATACCTTACAAAGATCAACGAGAATATTTAGCAACGGATGCTCATTATTTATTCGGATTGCGTAAAGCTTTGGCGTAAGCTGGTCAATCTGAATCAACTCGTTTTCTTTCAGGTGGGATATCACTCCTCTGTATAGACTTCTTGATTTTCCACTGTATCCGATTAGTCGGCTCAGTTGGACACCACTCACGCTTCTTGGGTAGATATGTGCCAGCGCAAGAAGAATTGCTCTTCTTGTGTCATTCAGTGATGACATGAGCTGGATCAATTCATACACTGCTGCGTCACTGGTGTCATTCTCCACTTTCCGCCAACCTACTATTATCGTTGTTGTGTCATGTAGAACACATTAATTTCATGATTCGAAAGTTTATTTTTCAAAGCTTTACGATGAAGACTTTAGTACACCACCTATAACTATCTTACTGATTTCACTTTGACAATTTTCCGATTTATGGATTGGAAACATCGAACAAAGTGTTAATAGTATAAATTCTGGAAAAGTGTACTAGAACCTAACTCGTTAGGAGGTATATACCATATCATCCTTTTCAAGTAAATACTTTGGATGGTTACTTGCTCTAGCTATAGTTCTCCTTGGAAGTTGGTTCCTATTGCCAGAAGGCTACCAATCAGCTATTGCCATCTTTGCACCTCAACTTGGAAATTACTTGAGGCCAACCTTGGTCATGGTGAGTCTGCTACTCGTCAACCCAATGAGCAACTTCACTATGATTGCTATTTGGGCAGGAGCTGGCTTCGTTGGAGGAGTGATGGCTGGGACCAAGAAAGGAGCTTTTGTGGTTGGTCTAGTGACCTGGCTCTCGTGTCTTGGAATACTATTTCTGTGCGGCTACTTACTAATTCAGGGTGGCTTAGCATTAGGATCATTTGTGATTCCCCCAGGATCTTCATTTATTGATATTCTCGGTATTCCAGTATTCCAAGATCTCATCGATCAAGTACTCCCACTAATTTCAAGTATGTTTGGCGGCGGAGGTGGATTTGATCCTAGTACTTTAGGTGTAATCCTTGTTCCGTTTTTACTATGGATATTAACACCAGTTATTGTAGTTATAATAGCTGCAATAGTTGGGGCTGTAGTCAGACCAAAGGAGGAGTTCTAGAATGAAATTAAACAAAAAGCACGCATTTGTTATAATCGCACTTGGCTTCCTGTTTTCAATTCCAGCTGTTACTGCGGCAAATACGAGTGGTGCAGTTCTAGCTCAGGATATGGATGAAGATTTCTTCTTCAATCTAGTTGAGAACGGAGCTGAGGTAGTATTCACATCTATTGATGAACAAGGTGCACCTGCAGTTGTCTATGGACAACTAGGAGTACCTAGCACAGACCTTGCTTTGAACGACCCGATGTATGATGGTTGTGTTGTGATGGCGTTGATTGCCACCCAAGGTGAACTCATCAACTATGTCCTCGATCTCGTTGGTAACGATCTCTTCAATTTCACTGGTGATGGTGGCGGTTTCATGGCCCAGCAGTTCGATCAAGGAGGATTTGATGTCAACTCGATTTTCGACATGCTCGGGACAGACTTCAGTCTGTTAATCAATGTCTTCTGGGATTTGACTGATGCTGAGGCTCAGACAAATATGGCAGCTATCAGAAGCCATCTCCATACCAACTTTGCCTTTGATTTCGCTGAGTTGTTGAACCTCCGTATCGATCAGGAGTTCATTGAGGGGCTTGTTGGCCAGCCAGTTGATCTTCCATTTGATGCAATCAACCTCTTCATCTATCAGGTCACCAATCCATTCGCGGACGCGGTTAACAGTGTCCTAAATGTAATGGATGACAGTGGTTTCATTCAGTCCATCGACAGAACTGTCTTCACAGAGGCTCGAGCCTCTGGTGCAGGACTGCTTGCTGTCCCTGATTTGGGCGATTTGATGGATATCATTGGAGGAATCAGTGGTGACACTAACGTAACTCCATCATCATTCCTGTTGTCACAGATGCCAGCCCTTGATGGGCCAATGGCTATTGCTGCAGCAGGATACATTGGAGACCAGGTTTTGTCAACGAGTTCAACTGATCTCAATATCTTCGAGGATCTTCTGGGGAAATCACCAACCGATAGCGTGAATGCTTTGGATAATGGCCAGTCTTTGGTCGCAGCCTATCTTCCTCCGAATATGAACTTGACATCATATTCTCCGAAGAATGAGTCGCTCGGCTGGACACATTATGACGAGAATGCAAGTATTGTATTCTGGAATGCAACACAATACGCTGACCAACCAGACTATACCCTAAACTTCAACGCTGGAGACTTTCCGCCACTAGTTACAATCACTAGAACCTTTGACCCAGAAACAACTACTCCTGGCGGCCAAACCACTGTGACTGTTACTGTGACAAACGAAGGCACTGAGGCGATTGATAATGTTGCTCTTGTCGATGACAGCATTGATACAACCTATCCAAACTCAGTAACAGTAACTGGCGATACTGATGATGCAACAGCTTCGCTAGCTCCTGGAGGAACCTTGAGTTTCACCTACACAGTGACCTTCGCCTATGAAGGAGTCTATGCTTTTGCTCCTGCAGTACTTGTGTATGACTATGGAAACAACACTTTCTCCAAGCATACCCATATTGATGGATTCACCGTCAGTGCTGATCCAATCGGTCTCCTCCAAGACATATTGACCCAAAACATATTTGGATATCCCATACCAGCTATAATAGTTGGCGTGGTGGGGCTAGGTGCAATCGTCAATATCGCGTTAATGGCACGCGGCAAAGGCGGTGGCGGCGGAACCTATCAAGTATAGTTTCAAATGGTGAACCCTGAGAGACCTTCTCTTCAGGGATTCACTTCCCTCTTTCTTTTTCTTTAGTATTTCAGCATCTTTATTTTGAGATACAGACCTAGTGAGGTCATGCCTCTCAAAGATGAACTCAATGGCTATCTTAGGTTACCTCGCACATTCTTTGGTATTCCTGAACCTAAGTCAGGAGACCCCGATGTAGGAATAGTGGGTGTTCCTTATGATTTGACCTCAAGCTACAAACCCGGACCTAGGTTCGGACCGGATGCAATTAGACAGGCTACTGACAGTGAGAGGTCTCATAGCTATTCACTAAGTCTTAGCAGACAGGAAATGGCTGATGTACCACTAACGAAGATTCTGACATTGGAGGATGTTGGAGACCTAGAGGTAGCTCTTCGACTTCCTGAGGCCGCAGCTATTGATATCTCAGAGGCATGTGCGAAACTTACACCTAGGAATAGTAAACTTCTCTTTCTTGGTGGTGATCATTTCATCACATACCCAATCCTCAAGGGCCTTAAACGTGGAAGGCCGGGTCGTTATGGTCTTGTATATCTTGACGCACATGCTGACCTATATTCGGACATGGGTGGATACCAGCTTTCCCATGCAACAGGTGTCAGGAGAATGGTTGATTCAGACCTAGTTTCCATTGAAGATATTGCAGCCTATGATTTACGTTCAGCAATTCCTACACAGAGGGAAGAGATGACTGGGAGTAAGGCACCCATACAATCAAAGAAGCAGTTCCATAAACGTATCGAAGAGATTGGGAACCGAGTGGACATTCTTTATGTCTCGGTGGATATTGATGTCTTAGCTCCTGAGATTGCACCCGGAGTGAGTCATCCTGAATCGGGGGGACTCTCTATGATGGACCTTGTTGAACTTCTTATTTCCACCTTCAAAACGGGGAAGGTTCGATACGCAGATGTTGTGGAACTCAATCCAATGGTTGATACAACAGGTGTCACCGCGATTGCAGCCCGGGACATCGTCAAAGAGATTCTAACAGGATTTGCCAACCTATAGCAACTGTTTTAAGTAGTAATTACACATAATTCACTGACGGAAAGATGAACTTATCGATTTTGAAGTCTGCAGATGAGATCACTTTCAGGGCAGGAGCCACTCTGAGGGAGCTAGGTTTTGGTGCTCATGAAACCGCAGTGATACTTGCCCTAAATATGAGGGAGTCTGCAACTGTGGCAGAATTGGCTGATGAGACTGGAATTCATCACGCTAATCTATACTCTATACTCGATACATTAGTTGGAAAAGGATATGTAGTCCTTCAGGAGGGACGACCCAAGGTCTACAGGTTTGCTCCACTCTCACATCTTAGAGAGACCCTGACTTCGAAACTGAAGCAACTATTTGAGGACCTAGTGAAGCTCCAGGAATCACATGCCTCAACTTCAGTGGTTCCAGCTCTGATATATACGATACGGGGCACCATAGATGTCCTGTCGAAGATTCTTTCAATGATCTCAAGGGCGAAGAAGACTATTCTTTTAGTGGCACCTAGATTGGATGATTTTGGAGAGGGTGTCCTCAACTCTTTAGAAGAAGCAGCAAACAGAGGTGTGAAGTTACGCTCAGTCTTGGGAGCAATGAGTGATTTCAAAATACCCAATTTCCAACAGCGTCTTAAGGAGGATACACAAGCAATCGACATAGTGATTGATTCGGAGGAGGCACTGATAGCCATGCCAGACCTTAGCGTCTGCGGGTGGGCTGACAATCCTCTAATCTCTATGCAACTCGAAGGCTTTCTTGAACAGACATGGCAAATAGCAAAGAAGGTGTAATTCATGGTTGATTATGATGTAATTGTTGCAGGTGCTGGAACTGGCGGTTCAACCACTGCATACACACTGGCAAAGAAGGATCATTCAGTCCTTCTCATTGATAGAAAGGAACGAGACAATATTGGACACAAGACTTGTGGGGATGCTCTTGGTTCTCATCACATTGAAGAACTGAGGGAGCTCGTTGGGCTTCCTGAACTTCCATCAGGTATTGTTGAATATGTGGTAAACGGGATTGACCTTATTTCTCCTGATCGAGAGCACCGTTTGAGAATGCAAGGCCCTACTACAACTGGGATGTCGTTTAATCGACTGAAGATGGGCCAATTTTTCGTTGGACTGGCTGAGAGTGAAGGTGCTGAGGTGATGGCTTCGACTCGCGTGAAACGGTTGCTCTTTGATGGCGGCAAGGTTTCGGGAGTAAAGATTGCTGAAGAGGGAGGGCAGGAGAAGGACATCACAGGACGAATAGTTGTGGATGCCACTGGTGCTACAGGTATGCTTAGGATGCAACTCCCTGAAACTTCACCAGTTGAACGTCAAGTAGCCAGTGAGGACAGGATGGTTGCATGGAGAGACATCTATGAGACCCCTGAATTCGACTTTGAGACCCCTGATATCCTTGAAATTTTCTGGAATCAAGAACAGACATTGGGAGGATATGTTTGGGTCTTTCCTCAGGGCAAGAACCGTGTCAATGTGGGGAACGGAGTCATGACCATCGACGGTCATCGCAATCCAAAGGACATCCAATATGACTTTGTGAAGAAAGTCTGGATGGACACATGGGGGGAGCTCAAGGTCATAGATAGCAGTGGAGGAGTTGCACCGATTCGAAGACCTATTGATACTATGGTCGATGACAACTTCATGTTAGTTGGAGATGCAGCATGTCAGGTTAACCCGATTCATGGCGGAGGCATAGGCTCCTCACTTCTAGGCGGTGCACATGCAGGTATCGTAGCCTCAGAAGCATTGGAGAATAACGACACATCTATTGAAGGACTCTGGGATTACAATCCGAGATACCACAAAAGCTATGGATCAAAACAAGCAGCACTTGATGTCTTCAGATGGTTCCTTCTTAATATCACTAACGAGGACATTGATTTCGCTTTCAAGAAGCAGATAATCAAAGCCAGCGATCTTCTTGACACTTCAATGACTGGTGAGGTCAAATTTGGCGCTGGTGAAAAGTTCAAGCGGCTTGTTGCTGGTTTTGGTAAGATACCACTGCTTTTGCGAGTTTCAAAAGTTGCAGGTTTGATGAATGACATTCGCAGGGTATACAGCGAGTATCCTTCCTCTCCAAAGGGTCTGAATGCTTGGAAAGCAAAACTCGAACCTATATACGCTGCAGCCAAAGAAGCATAAGTGGGGTTATTACATGCTCCATTGTCGGAGCATGCCTCCTCTATCTTCGAGAGGTCAGTTTGATGCGTGTAGTTGGGTCTGCCAAAGGAATCAATATCCATGCACCAGATGATGCTTATTTTTCATACTTCAATAGCCCGTATATAGGACACAATATTGGTTCTGCAGTCGATATCTATCCACATCATCAAAAGTGGGGAGGTATGATTGAATCTCCAATTTCAGGAAAAGTTGTCAGAATAAAGAAGATGAATATGGGGCGAGAGAAACAATTCCCAACCGATGATTTTGACTATGCTATCGGTATCCTTCCTGAGGGATTTGAGAACACAATTGTTCGAGTTATGCATTGTGAACCAACGATATCAGAAGGTGAGATTGTCGCACTCGGAGATCATATCGGCAAGGCACTTCGTTCACGATACTTCAACTACTGGACTGGTCCGCATTATCATGTCGAGATTCAAGCCTTGGAATCATTTCAAAGGTCAAGCCAATCACTCCCGCTCACACTAAAGTATCAGTTTAAACCGGAACCGGTTCATAATTCTCTCCGAGAGATGGAACTATTCGTAGATTTAGTGACTTCAGATCGCCTAGTTGGTTTTCCAGAGAATCTAGCACATTCCACCATAGGAGCCCTTTCAGGTCTTAGTGCTACAACAGATGATGGCAATGTTGTAGGAATAATAGATGGAGGTCTTTCGCACTATAAGATTGGAGGAGTTATTGGCCCTAGAGAACCTATCCATAGCAAACATGTCAGCCTGAATGAATCTGCAGTAGGGACTATAACCGAAAGCAGACCGAGTGTATGTATCTTTACTCATGGTCCGTGCATAACAACTTACTTGGATAAAACTGAGATACGTGGTCTTTCATGTTTCATCTACCCAAGGCAGTATCTGAAGAAGAAAGTTCCACAACTGATTCTGATTCCCAAAAGCTATGGTCAATTCAATGAACTGTTTACTGAAGGAGAGGTCTATGGGTTCAGGATACTGAGTGATAACAACATCGTTAAAGCGGATTAAGTTCAGTTAGTGGTGAGTACGTTGGTAGAGATTGTTCGTCTTTCACTTGGGACTGCAATCCAGATGGGATTAGAATCAGGTGATAAAGACCCCAACTTTACTACAGCATTTCTCATGACTTATAGAGAAGAAGGGTGCGAAGCAAACTGTGCTTTTTGCCCTCAAGCTAGAGAGAGTTCATCCAGCTCAGACAGACTCTCAAGGATTTCATGGCCCGAATTTAGCTTCAGTCAGGTTATTGACAATTGGCCTCCACCGAGTCAGTTCAGAAGAGTCTGTATCCAAACAATCTGTTACCCTGACGTAGTTACTGATGTTATTGAGATTGTGAGAGAGATAAGAAAGGTCTCCCAACTCCCAATTTCAGTAGCAATTCATCCCATATCAACTGATGATATGAAACAACTGAAAGAGGTGGGAGTGTCAAATATTGGGATTGCCTTAGATGCAAGCACTCCTCAGCTCTTTGAGGAGATTAAAGGCGAGTCACGTAAAGCAGAGTATAGATGGGAGCGACATCTGCAAGGTCTCAAAGATGCATTGTCTATTTATGGAGAAGGGAGAGTTACAACACATCTCATTGTTGGGTTAGGTGAAACAGAGAAGGAAGCAACAGATTTCATATTTGATATGTATGCAATGGGAATTAGTGTGGGGCTTTTTGCTTTTACAAATATTAAGGGAACAGCACTAGAAGCACACTCGCCTCCAGATCTTTCATCATATCGAAGAATCCAAGTCGTTCGTCATCTTATTGCTAAAGGACTGCTAAACCAAGGTCAAGTGATTGTTGATGAGAAAGGTCGAATCTCACTAAAACTCGATGATGCCATCCTTCGAGAAGCCTTATCATCTGGGATTGCCTTTCAAGTTACAGGTTGCAAGGGCTGCAACCGTCCCTTCTATAACGAGAGACCTAGCGGTCCTATGTACAACTATCCTCGTTCTCTTGATGAAAAAGAGATATTGAAGGCGATTGAAGAAACAAGCTTGGTGACGTGAATGGAAGAATTTCGATTCATCGACCTACAGGTGCACACTGCTTTCATGAATATGGCGATTGATGAAGCAATAATGGTAGCCATAAAAGAAGGAAGAGCTACACCCACACTGCGACTCTACAGGTGGAATCCATCTGCTGTTTCTATTGGTACATTCCAAGGAATGACGGATGAGGTTGATGTTGATTTCTGTGATTCCAAGGGCATTGACTATATACGTCGCATTACCGGTGGAGGGGCTGTGTATCACGATTATGAGGGTGAGGTCACCTATAGTATCATCATGCCCAGAAACCACAAATTAGCTCGGACTGACATCCTAGAATCATACCGAAATTTGTGCAGTGGGATAATCAAGGCTCTCGAGTATCTTGACATTCAGGGCGAGTTCAAACCAATCAATGATGTCAATGTTGATGGTAAGAAGGTATCTGGAAATGCCATGACCCGTCGTCTTGGATGCGTACTCCAGCATGGGACAGTCCTATTAGATCTAGATGTGAATCTGATGTTCAGAATCCTGAAAGTTCCTCAGGAGAAAATCTCAGATAAGATGATTTCAGATGTGAAGGAACGGGTCACTTCAATTCGGGACATACTTGGGAGGGATGTATCGATTGACGAACTTAAGGTGGCACTCAAGAATGGATTCGCAGACGCATTGGATATAGAGTTGGTTGTTAGCGAGTTGAGTGAAAAGGAAAGAGAAACAGCAATGCGTCTAGCTCAAGAAAAATACTCCTCCCGTGATTGGAACTTTTCAAGGTGATATTTTTGCGTGAAGCTAGCTTCAAGATTCCTGATGGCAAATTGGTCAAGGTTAAGCTTCAGGTTTCTTCAGGGAAGATAACTGAACTCAAGATTCTTGGTGATTTCTTTCTTCATCCTGAGGAGGCAATCATTAAGATTGAGGAGGAACTAATCGGTGCTCAACATGATGAGGTCTCACTCAAGAAAATAATAGACGAGGTCCTGAAAGCCGAAGAAGCTATATTAATCGGCGCTTCATCATCAGATATTGCTAGGACAATCATAATGGCATGGGATTCCAAGTAGTTATTCTATGGATTCTATGGAGATCTTCAACCTTTTTCTTCCAATATCGGTGACATTCTCAACCCTAATTTGAGACCGTTCTAGTTTCATCTCGAACGTGTCCTCGAGACCAAGATACACCTGTACAAGTTCCTCAATTGGTTGTTCAGGCACAGGGTCCTTGGGACTTTCTGATTGAGTAGAACTCACCTGATCACCCGAACCTTGTACATTCCATATTGTTCTTACAATATTATCTGCCTTCTTTCTATCAGATGGAGGAGTCACAGCTGCAATGAAGCTTTTTGCCAGATCTTTGCCGAAAGGACTTACTGTCATCGGACTTCCAATCCAATCCCTATCGAGATACAAGACTCCAGAATGCACTTTCTGGGATCGGTCTATTTTCATTCTAAGGTCTATAAACTCCTGGAATCCTCCTGGTTTTAGGTGAATCTCTTGCATTCCAGTGGATATCGGTTTTCTCCAAGTCTCTCTAAAATGAAAGAATTCGAACAGATCGGTCTTTCGGAGCTCTTCATAGCTCATCACAAACATCTCTCCCGGACATAGAATATACAACATTCTAGCAAATTAGCCTTTCCCTCTTATTTGTTAGGGCGCGTATATCCCCTAGCTCTTTGAATTATTCCTCCGTCTAGTTTGGAGATACTGTACACCAGCCACACTAAAAGCTAAGAGCGCCAACCCAATCCAATCGAGAGTCGTAGGGTATTCTCCCAAGAAGAAAAATGAGAGTATAACAATCTGGGGCATCATCGTGCTGTTTATCAAAGCCATATCCACTGCTCTAAGAACTTGCATCGCTCGGTTCCAAAGAGTAAATGCTAAAGCTGTGTTCACAATTGCGAGCCATAGAATATAGAACCAAGATGTGAAAGAGAGTGGAGAGATTGGTTCTGTTGCTAATGCGGATATTAAGAGAAAGACAGAACCAATAGACATCATGACTCCGGTTACAATTAGTGGAGGTGTGTCTCTGGCTCGATTGATTGCCCTTCCAATGATAGCCGATGCTGAGTTTGCTAATAGACTTGCTAAACCAATCAAGAGACCTATGATTGATACTCCAATAAAATTGAGAGGAAAGAAGTATAGGAGTACTCCGAGAATTCCGATAATTACGAGAATCGTTTCTCTAGTTGTGGGTAGTTCCCCTAATAATGGAATTGCAGAAAGCAGGACAATAATTGGAGTCATGTTGAGTAGTAGTGAAAATGTAATTGCAGGAAGGTAGAATAAACCTAAGAACTGAGTCCCTTGAGTTGCTGTGATGTAGATACAACCATAAAGAACCAGCATTCCCCACCATCTTCTCGATCTGTTCCTCAACGAGGAACGCGCTTTAGATTGAGAAAAAATCAGTGTAAGCAATAACAGGGAAGCAAATGAATACCGAAGCCCTGCATATGTCAGAGGCGGAATATCTTCGAGACCAAACTTGATGATTACAAATGAGGAAGACCAAAGAACTGTTACAAGCAATGCCTCAGCAACAGCGATGATTGTGATCTGTTTCGAATCCGTCGAAGTCCGCTTATCAAATTCAGCCATCTGATCACCAATAGTAGATAGCAAGATTGAAATGAGAATATATCTTTAGCCGTCTTGCGACGGGTGTTTATAAGAATGATAGAAGCTAGACTTGAGATTTCTGCTGAGGGTTATTATTCGTGTGATCTCACAAGGAAAATCCCGGTAAGAGTAGACTTGATTTCTATCAACGGACCATTAGGTTTCGGGATTATTCATAGTCTGACTGGAGAGGAAAAACCTCTCTCAAATTACGTGAAAGAACTGAGGAAATCAAAGAGCATCACTGAAGTTAGAGTCACTCATAACACTCCAATAGAATATTGGACCGAGGTCATTCATAAACTAGACAAGAAATCAATCCATGAAACAATACTAGAGAGCGGATGCATGTCTAGATTGCCAATCGTCATAGAAGCTGGAAGACAATATCATAACCTACTCGCGCCAGATCAAGATGCGTTCCGGAGAGCATTTGATACTCTTCGAGAGAGATTCGCGAATGTATGGATTAGAGCAGTTCGCAGGTCTCCTAAGGGGACACTTGGTCCTAGTTTGACCACAAAGCAACTCGATGCGATAAAGCTAGCAATCTCCGAGGGGTATTATGATATACCTCGAAAAACTGATGCTAAGCGACTTGCAAAAGAATTGAAGATTAAACGTGTTGCCATGCAAGAGCGTTTGCGTCGTGCAGAAAGAACAATAATGAACCAATTTGCAGGTGAGTACCTCTAATCAGAGTGATAAGAGTGAAATAGCATTCTGTTATCTGTACAATGATTGCAATGGTAAATCCGGAGTATATGCGAGATAAGAAGGTTCAGAAGATTGATTCGGATATCCAAAAATTCGAACTTGATCTTCAGAAGGCAAAATTAGACCTTGAGGGTTTAGACAGACGACTAGATGGAGAAATTGAGAGTTATCGATCAGTTGCCAAATCTAGAAGAGATGCATATGATCAAATTCTTGGACGTGCTCGCCAAGCAGAGAAAGAGTGGAAAGATGCTGATAAGGAATACCAAGAAGCCAAGAAACGTAAAGACAAGACGCGGTCAAATCTTGAAAAACAAATAGACACTCTCAAGAAACGGATTAAAAACGCAGAGAAGACGAAATATAAGCGCTTTGAGGAGTTGGACAAAGAAAAGGCTAAACTCCGCGATGGTTAGAAGACTTGTGAGGAGAATAAGATGAACGCGTATTTCACTATTGTACTACTTGGATTTGTATTATTTTTCCTAGTATGGGGACTTGGTTGGTTCCTTGAAACACTGTCTCATATCATGCTTCGAACTACACAAGACCCAGGGTCACGATCATGGTACATGCTTGTCGGACCAGGAGTAGCCCTTCACGAGTCATCTCATGCATTAGGTTGTGTCTTCACAAGAACAAAAATCGTTGAATTCAAACCTATCAATGTTGAGAGAAAAGGCGACGAAGTGGTCTTAGGTTATGTGAAATATCTCAAACCACAAAGCAGATTCAAAAACGCAATCATCAATCTTGCACCTGTTGCAGTCTCTCTAGTTTTGTTGGTCCTGTTTGCATTTGGTGCGACATATCTGGTACCAGATAGACCAGGATTGGGTACAAATGCATTAAACCTACTGGGAAACCTAATCAATCTGAAGTCGAATCCAGCCTTACTCGCAGATTGGATGTATCCGATAACAGCAATAGGTAGTTTTGTCTACTCTTTCCTCTATACTTTCGCCCAGCTGACAGTTATTAACCCTGTATTTTGGATTGTTGCATTCCTGGCAATGACAATAATGTTTTCAAATGCTCCTTCTAGCGTCGATATCGAGAATGCATCAGCAGGACTGAAGTTCATAATTGGATTTGATATCATCTGGTTAATTATTGCTTATTTCTTGCCACAGGCCGGTTGGTTACTATATGGTGTATTTGAAACTCTTGCAGTTTTGTTCTCGCTAGCAATAGCTTTTGCAGCTGTTGGATATGGGTTTTTCATTTTGGTAGCGGCTATGTCAAAATTGAGATCACCCTTCCAGATACTCCCATTTGTCGGATGCCTTCTGACTGGACTCGCATTCTATCTGATGGGACCTTCTTTTGAAACAGTCGTGTCATTAGCAATGCAGACTATCATTGCAATTGCAGTGTTTGTAGTGATTGCAATTCTACTATTGATGGTTAAGTCAATGAGAAAGTGAATGTAATACCTAATGTAATATTCAAACAAGGGTTTCTCCTCTCAGGGTCTGAAAATGGCTAAGATAGACCTGATTAGAAGACCTAGTCTTATCACACCGAAGCATCTCTTACGGTACGTCTTTTTCACCGAGATGCAGGTTGAACAGGCTTCAAAAATTCTGAATACGATAATGAAGAATGATGGTGTCGTAAAAGATACGGATTGGCAGACCTTTGTACTCTCCAGTAGAGGTCTCTACGTGAAGGTCATGCGTAAGCTTCGCGATGTTGGACTTGTTAAGAAGAAAATGGGTGAATTTAGACTAAATGAAGAGTTTTCAAATGCGTTGTCTAAACTTGCAGACTATTGGTCGCAAATTGTAAATTCATTTGAAGAGGGTGACAGGACGATTAAGTTTTGATTTGCGATGAACCTATTTGTCTAGTTTCACTTCGCCCTCTTTGATGTCCATCTTCTTTAGAGTTGATTTTACGGTTTCACCTGAAATCTCAAGGGCTCCTAGTTTCTCGAGATCTCTTGCCCACTTGGCTGCCTGACCCTTAGGAACACCTAGTGACTTTCCAAGTTCGGTGAATGTTATAGATCCAACCTCATCGACCAGAAGCAATACTTTGGTGTTGCCTTCCATACCTAGAACCTTAATGTATCTTTGAGTTCGTTCATCCGCAAGATCTCTCCGTTGTAGAGCCATGTCTCGCTCCACTTCCATCAGTTGTGCGGCTTTCTCGAATCCTTCTTTTTGCATATCAGAAATCTTGAGCTCCTCACCAGCCTGCTTAAGGTCTCGTTCGAGAGTATGAATCTTTTCATCCATTTCCTTGACCTCAGCAAATCGACCTTGCATACCCTCAATCTCAGCAAGTCTCTCTGCAGCTTCTTTCTCAGCTGCTGCCTTGTCAGCCTTGAGATCCTCTATCTGGGTCTCCATTTGTTTGATAGTTGCAGTGGTTGTTCCTTCCTCTTTCCGTCTCTCTTCCAATGTTGTTTCAAGTAGTTCTACCTTAGAATTGAGTGCTTCAATTTCTGCTTCATGTTTCTCAGTCTGTGGTTTCGCTATTGCAGCTTCTTCCTTGTAAACTTCAATCTGACTCTTAGCTTCACTTAGCTCAAGTTTTAGCTCCTCAACCTCTTTTCTGGCGTCCTCTATATTTTGAGTTCTCTTTTCTATAAGAGCATCCTTAAGGAGTAGGTCATCCTTTAGATCCTTCACTTCTTCTTCAAGTGAGGTAATTCGACGTTCATATTCCGTTCTTTGAACACCCATTGCCATACCGGTGTCCACCTGAGATTGTAGTTTCTTAATCTCCAATTCTAATTTTGTGACTTCAGACTGCTTTTCAGCTAGTTCAGTTCGTTGCGCCGCCGTTTCTTCTTCCAGACTGGTCATGAATGATCGAACAATATCTTGTTGTTCCACTATGGTTCTTCGGAGATCAACCTCAGATTCTCGAACTCGGAGAGCAAACTCCTTGAATCGTTCTTGAGTCTGTTCTACAATCTTGTCAACTAGATCTTTCTCAAGTGATGCGAATTCAGAGTCAACAATGTCAACAAACATTGATTCAATGAATTGTTTGTAGAATTTCATTCGTAGACGTTCAACCATCTCTTCTGAAATTCGAGTCTTAAGTTCTACAACATTTCCTCTGAAAGTTAATAGTTGAGCCGCAAAAACACCAACAACACCTCGTTGCAATGAAGAGATATCAGCCCTCAATGTTTCAAGTTTCTTCAGGAGTGCATCAAAGCCAGCAACAGCATCCTCATCACCTGTCAATTCACGAGGAGCTGAAGTTTCTAGATGATCGACAAAATCCAGTGCAAGTGCGGCAGCTGAAATCAAATCTTCACCATTTTGAACTGGCATTACAGTCTCGCCAGATTCATCCACACCTTCGGCTAACTTTTGTAGTTCCTCATCTGAGAGGGCAGCTCCCTTGAGAGCCTTATCTAGTGCAGATTTCTCCTTATCGGTGAGTTTTTTCTCGGACATTGTGGTGTTCCCCTGCAACCTAGGTAGTTGTGTACAGCGCTTCGCTCTGTATAAGGTTTGCGAGAAATTATGCCAGATTGTACACATTCTCACCTATGATTGTATCCTTGATGTATTATTTGCTGATGAATATTAAGAATGAGTAATGTCCCAGACGGCTCATAGTTTGAGGTTTTGTTTGTCTATCTATGTCTGAAATTGAACCATTTTCAAGATCTATGTCTTTGCCTTCAAGAAACTCAAAGCCAATCGTTTCAAGAATTTCTATGTTATTAACTACATATAACGAACAAGGCATTGTGACAACCAGAAGAGCGCTTTTCTTGAGTGATTGATGTACCTTTTGAAGAGCAACTGCAGCATCGCTATACTCTTTGTAGTACTCATGAAGGTATCCAACCATGTCATTATTTAATACACCAAGGTCGAAAGTCCCGGATGGGATGAATTTCTTCGTTTTCAAATGATAATCAAGTAAAGTCATCACCTTAACATTACTCTCAAGATAATCAATCATATCTGGTCTAAATCTAGCATCTTTATCCATTGTTTCTAACTTTGCTTGTACAACCCTTGCATTCTTGAGTACATTTGATTCTTCAAGTGTTCCTAGGAGACTATCAAGCCTCAGTGCATGAATATCGATACAATAGACTATTGTCTGTTTTGGCACTGATGGACTCATTTTGGGTAAGAGGTCTAAGAAGAATGAGGGGGTCCGATCATGTTCTCCTGAAGCGAAGTCTGCAACTAAGAACTCTACATTTGGGGATGCAGAAGATACATAGTCCATGAAAACTTGACTCTTTCCAATCCATGCAAGAGGATAGATATTGTATTTGTTATCCATTAGCAGGCGCTCCTCCTTTCCGAATCAATCCACTAAGAAGTAAGAGTTATGAAAAAAAGAAGGGAAGTAAGGGTCAAGCCCTTACTTTATTCTTCTACCTTTTACGGAATATCACTGCTGCCACAATGATTCCGATTACTACACCCGCAATACCGATGACACTGACAGTCAGAAGGTCAAAACCGCCTCCTGGTCCTGCTGTTCCTGTTGGTGTTGTGGTTCCGGTAGGTGTCGTCGTTGGTGGTGGTGCAAATCCACCGGGGACATATGGTTCGCCATTCCAGACCGACTCAATTGGAGGTGCAACTGAATCACGATCAAGAGTTTCATTCAATGCAGCGATTACGAGTTTGTATGTTTCAGATGCTGGGTCAGTATCGTTCACAGCTGTTGCGATATACATCTCTGCAAGCCCTTGATGATCATCCGGTCTCAACAATGTT
>JBHLRC010000065.1:0-17101 GCA_048882965.1 Candidatus Thorarchaeota archaeon | reverse complement strand
ATGATGGGGACAATGTGAGAACAGTGTATTTCGCACCTGTATTCACTCCTGGTATCTTGATCAACCATGAAAGCACTACTGAGTCCTTTGGTGAACAACGAGCGTTCTGGACTTATCTATCGCGACCAGAGTCCATGGAGTTGACCGCTGTGAATGCTACTCTTCTCTCTGTTGGTGATTACTGTTATGTCTATATGGCAAACGAAACAATAGATTTTCTCGGAGAAGGTGCAGCAATATCGAAATGTAGTCAGTTAGGACAGTATTTTGATGATGTGGTTTACCCTAAGGCAGTAGAGCTTGCTGGAAGTCCTGATGGCTATCTTGGAGATATTGATGGGGACCCAAGAGTGACACTATTCCTAGTACCATTGGTACGGCATATGGGGAATGCGTATTTGGGATTTCATGTCCCGTGGGATGATTGTCCTTTTCCATTCTCTAATAGAAGGGAAATGATTTACATCGAATCTGAAAGGGACTTGAACGAAACTGTGCTTATTACTATCCATGAGTTCAATCACTTGATTTGGGATAACTATGAGATAGATGAGGCAGATTTCTTGATGGAGGGATTAGCAAATCTTGCCATAGATTATACAGGCTACTGGTACTATATTACAGATGCAGTAACGACCACTTACACATTGCATCCAGAGGTTTCTCTCATTCACTTCAATAGGTTCTACGGTCGTCTTTGGGATGCTAGTTACGGTCAAGCATATCTCTTTGTTAACTATCTTGCTGACCGATTTGGTATCGATACTGTGAGAAACCTTGTAAGTATCCGTGAGGATGGTCCCTCAGCTGTCGAGATTGCAATTGCCAATGCAGGATATAATATGACTTTCAATGAGGTGTACCTTGATTTCATCACTGCATGTGTTCTGGATGATGTTGAGAGTGAGGATGGTATCTATGGTTTCCAATCACTGAACTATACAATCCAAAGTGTGACAACAATATTTGAACCCCTGCCTTTCATAAGAGAAAATGTCACGCTCAATCAATACGGCTTCAAGGTATACAAACTAGTTTCTCCACCTGATAACTTCACAATTTCAATAAGCAAATCACAATCATTCGGAGCAGGTCTAGTTGTTGCTCTGACTAACTCTAGTGGATCGTATGTTTCACAATATCAATACCCTTCATCACAGAGAACAATCTCTGAATTTATTCAGAGCAATGGAGCTGAAGAAGTATATCTGATAACGACTTTGATTTCTGATGAAACACCGACCGATTTTCAGGATGTGTATGAACTTGCTGAAATTCCATCAGATACTCTAGATCTCACTATTAGTGAGGGGGACATAAGAAGTCAATCAAGCCCTGACTTGGTTATTGTTCCATTCACGATTATAGCAATCGTAGCACTTAGTAGTATCTTCATAGTCGTTGGAAGGAAAAGACGGACGTGAAATGAATGGGCAAGTGGAAACTACGAGACTATATTGAAACAATAGGGCTTGGTTTTCGCTTCACAAGAACATACTTTGTTTCCATCTTCTTGGCTGTGATTGGTGTCTTTACCATAACGATAGGATTGTTTCTATTGATTATCTTCATTGGAAGTGTACCCCTTTCGACTGTCTATGGGCCTTTTGATGAGATATTCGATGTCTTCGATTCTATAGGGGATGCGTTGTCTGGAGTCAACAATGTAGAAGCGGTCGGTATAGTTCTGTTCGCAGGTTCAGCACTATTAGCTCCATTTCTTATCGCTCTGGGTGCACTCTTTGGACTTGGTCAAGAGATCATTGAGAGTGGAAATGCAGATGCTGAAGAAGCATTACACTGGTATAGACAGAAATTTAGTCGTCTGGCTGCTGGAGGAATTGCACAGTTTCTCTTCATCATTGGTCCAATTGGGATAGAATACATCCTCGCCGTATGGCACTATGGAAGCCAAGAAGTTGATAGTAGCTCATTCACGATACTACTCATCATAGCTATTGGTTGGTTTCTTTTCAGTTCTGGGGTGTTTTCAATGGTCTTTCCATCGATAGTTGATGGTATGTCCGTGTTGGCATCCATCAAGCGCTCGGTCAATCTGGCTCGGAATAACTTCAGTGCCGTGTTCTCAATCTGGATCACATTTGCATCTCTGGGCTTGTTATTACTCGGTCCATTTATCGCTCAAGATCTTGCTGATTTCCCAGTCATCATGGGGCAATGGTATGAACTCTATATTATTGCAGTTGGATTGTTGATTGGTCTGATATTGCTACCTGTCTATGTCATCTCGGCATCAAGAACATACTTAATCATCTCAGACCCGAATATCCAACAAGAACAGGAAATCCACATGGAGGGATCACAATAGAATGAATACAGAGAATGTGACTCATCACATGAAGGATTTAGAAATTATTACAGACCCTAACACTATCAAAGTCCTCTTTGACAAGATACGTGCGTTGATTGTGTTCAAGTACCTTGTCAATGAGGAGATGACAGTCAAACAGCTCGCCGATGCCATCGGGAAGAATCCAGGAAATATACTGCGCCACATCGAACGACTCAAGAGTGTGGGTTTGGTCCAGCAGGTTCGTACTGAAAAAACAAACACCGGAATTGTTCAGCGCTACTACAGAGCAACAGCAAGAGAATACCGTCTCGGCATTGTTGATATGATAAAGGCAAATGGTGGAGTAAAGGATTATGCAAAGAATCGACTCCGTAATATGGTATTGGGCTTAGAAGCGTATGGGGTCAAAATTCCTGAAACAAGAATGACCGATGCAATGACTATACTTGAAAAATTAATTGAACGAGAGAACCAAATAAGCTCAGAACTCAGAATCGTTGATGAGGCGTTTTGGAACAACTTGCCAGCACACCAACAGGATGATGCATCTCGACTGATGAGAGATGTTATGGTTAAACAAGACACTGAATATCAAAAACTGAAGGATGAGTGGTGTTCATTTATCATGTCGTTTCTGAGGACCAGCTGAGTGGAAACAGAGATGGATGTAACTTTTGGGTTTCAGGTACTAGAGTAAAAATGTGCTGAGTCAGTTCTAGTCCGATTGTTCTCAGAATTTCTTGGTGAGATAATATTCCCTCACATCATTTGGATATGCATCTGAAGAGCCTAGAATCTCATAACCCTGACTCTTCAAGAAGTCCAAATTCTGGAATGAAAAACATGCAATCTGTCCAGCGATACATCCCCTCTCTGTAGCAAGCTGTTCTGCTTGTATCAGGAGGTCTTTTCCATACCCAAGTCCGCGATGTTTCTCGTCAACCCATAATTCAGCTATGTTCAATATCCCCAATGTTGTATATCCCCCTATTCCCCCAATTACTTCTCCATCATCACTCTTTAACACCAAACAATAGTCAGTATGTGGATTCTCCTTCATAACATGTTGTACATGCTTGTCGAAGTTACTCCCAAGCCCTACACGTACCAACTTGATCTCTTCATCTGTGGGATCTGAAGATATTTTGAATCGTGATGGATCCTCCGTAGAAGTCGTTTGATTATCCAGAGAGTCGAAGCGGGTTCTCAAGATGTGTTCCTTGATTCCACCATGATAGCCATCATAGGTCACCATGAGCTCATACCCAACTGCTTGATAGAAATCAGGGGCTTGCCATGAGAAGGTGTAAACATGGGATGAGATGCATCCTATCTCCTTTGCCAACCTCTGCGCCTCTTGAACAAGGTCTCTCCCATATCCTTGACCTCGATACTTCTCATCGACCCAGAGAACTTCAAGGTACTGAGTCCAGTAAAGCGTACTTGTGGAGATCCCACCCACGACAACCCCCTCATTGTCTTTCAAGACTAAATTGTGCCAAGGTTGTGGGCTGTTGAACTCACCATTGGTCTTCTCTAAGTTATATGATTCAAGTCCTTGTTGGAACTTCTTCACATCATCATCGGATGGGTCACTGACAACTGTGAAACTATTCGAATCTTCCATGTGAATACCTCCTAACTAACGAAACAACTCACTTTTTTCTTAATATCTTTCCAACTACGCGAAAACGACATTTCATGAATGTCCTTATATCATATCTGCCGAAACTAAATCATGGGCATGCTGAACAATGAATTCAGTTTCATATCAGAGAGGGGAAAGTTATGGGAAAGATCGTTAGCGGCGGAGATCGCTATGAATACAAAGGTAAGACAAAGGGTGGAAAACCAGGTCACAACTTCTGGTTAGCGACACAATCTGGTACAGAAGTCATAGTTCATTTTGGAAAGGTTGGAACAAAAGGTCAAACCCGAGTAATTGACTGCAAAACCGCTGAGATGGCAAAGCATTACCTTACGGAGAAAGTCCAAGAGAAGATCAAGAAAGGATACAGACCTGTAAACTGAGTTTGTGCTGAATGATATCGTGGCTGTTATTGTCATTATAATGCTGCATTGTCATAGAGAATAGATGATACGCCAAATGTATATGTACAGAAAATCCCATGGTGAGAACATTATCAGACAACTCTGGAGAGGATTAAAATTAGGACGTGTCCGAAGTGTGGACGGCAAAACAACCCAACTCGTAAATACTGTACGCGTTGTGGAGCTCTATTAATAAAACCTGAAGAGGGCGTTGAACCGGCACCAGTTGAAGAACCTCAAGAAGCACCCGTTGCAGAAATGTCCTCTGAAGTTGAGGAAGATACCCCTGTACTCCCCAGCCAAGTTGCATCTCAACGGGATGAACCTGAAATGCCACCAACACCCTTTGGCGGGAGTGTTAGGCATGAAGAAGAGGTCACTAAGACGCAACCGATGGATTCTGAACGCGGGAAGCTAGTGGTAGCTGACATCCTTGAAAAGGTCCGAGCCGCAGAGGCTCGTTCTAAAGGTGAAGAAGAAGCCCCACCTGTAGAACCTGACATAGAACCTCCACCAGCAGAACCATTGGAAGTTGAGGATCTAATAACCCCTGAAGAATCAGTAGCGGAACCAGAAATAGAAGAACCCATTGAAGAGCCTATTGAGGAAACTGTTGAAGAACCAGAACCTGTACAAGAAGAGTTCATCGCACCTGAAACACCACCTGTTTCGACAGTAACTCCCAAACCAGCTGAGATGGCTGCTGTGGCTACAGCACCAGCAAAAGCAATGGGTCCCCCTCCAAAGGATGAGCGGGTCCGTATGTTTGAATCCGACATTAACGCTTACAATATTGAACTACAACAACTTCGGTCTGAACTAGGCTCGGTACAATCCCGTCTTGACGAAGAGGTTGAACGCTATCGGACAACAGCTGAAGTCAAACGAACCCGGACTGAGAGTTTGGAACGTGAGTTGAAACTTGCTAAGAACGAGTATAACGAAGCGAACAAGGAATACAAGGGTGCAGACAAACGGCGTAAGAAGGAACTGTCAGATGCTGAGAAGCGGATTCGCGAAGTGGAGAAAAGAATCGAGAAGGCAGAAAAATCCAAGCGTAAGAGATTAGAAGAAATAGAAAAGGAACGCCGGAAACGAGAGGAAGAGGCTAGAAGAGCTTAAAATTTAGTTTGTGTATTCCGACAATAAGGAACCGCTTCAAAAAGCTACAATAGTAGCGGCACGAATCTAGTTCGATAAGGGTAAGCTATCTGAGAATCCTTGCAGGTGAGTTTCTATGCATCCGGGTTTCGAAACTCTTCACCCACTCGTTCCATTATTTCCTCATCAGTAAGCAAATCTATTGCTGTCATCGCCAACGCCTTAGCAGCTGTTAGCATTGCTTCTTGTCCTTTCTTAGATGCAGCAGCCTCTGCAAATTCCTGTGAATGTCCTGCAATAGTGTTGTCGCAGATTGAGATGTATGGATGAATCGCAGGAACAACTTGACTCACATTTCCGATGTCACTAGAACCTGCACCACTTCCCTTGGGAAGCGGAATTATCGGTTCACCAAGAGCCTCCAAGTTCTTCACAAATGCTGCTCCCATAACCTTGTTCATTCTTCTAGATTGATAGGAGGGTGATACAACATTGAATTTCAGAGTAGCACCTGTTGCACTGGCTGCTCCCTTCGCACAGTTTTCCACTTTTTTCAGAAGTTCCTGACAATATTCATCCTCAACGGCTCGTACATAAAACTCTGCGGAGGCAAACTCTGGAACAATGTTTGGTTTGACTCCTCCATGACTGATTATGCCATGTATTCTTGAAGTGCTCTTGATATGCTGACGCAGTGCATTGATTCCATTGAAAGTCTGGATGACCGCATCCAATGCATTGATGCCTTTTTCTGGACTTGCGGCTGCGTGGGCTGCTTTGCCATGGAACTCAATCTTCAACTCAGTCATAGCAAGTCCCCTACGTCCTACCAGTGTATATCCCGCAGATGGATGAAACATCATAGCTGCATCTACGTCTTTGAAAAGTCCTGCCTCCACCATTGCAATCTTCCCACCAATGTCTTCTTCTGCAGGTGTCCCCATGAAAACTAGTTTTCCAGGAATATCTTTCTTGATGGATCCTACTGCAAGACTGGCTCCAAGGGCAGCTGTGGCAATGAGGTTATGTCCACATGCATGACCAATCTCTGGCAAGGCATCATACTCTCCCAGAATGGCAATTGTAGGTCCCTCGGACCTATTTGGATGGGTAGCAATAATTGCAGTTTCCATCCCTGCCACTCCCTGTTCAACCTCAAAGCCTGCTTTCTTTAATTCGTCAAAAAGAAGTTTTGCGGCTTTGAACTCCTTGAATGCAAGCTCTGGATTGCGATGGATTTCATCGCTGATTGCTACAAGCCTGTCGCGATAACCATCAATAAATGAACAAGTCTTGTCCTTCCACATTTCCATCTCCTGAATCTTTGTCAATCTTCATCTTGAAGTTTGCCATGAGTGATGGTTTCTACTCTGGTCGTTATTCTCTAATAGTGGATTGTTCGTTATCTTTCTGGAGAACCACAAAAGGTGAAACAATTTGGATTTCAAGGATAAAGTAGCCATCGTGACTGGTGCTGCACGAGGAATTGGGGAGGCAACTGCATGGGCGTTTGCCAGACGAGGTGCCACTGTAATCATCGTTGACATAAATGGCGAAGGAGCAGAGAAAGCAGCTTCAGGTATCAAAGCAAAGGGATTCAGTGCGTTCGCATATGAAACAGATGTGTCTGACGTAAAGGCTGTCGACTCAGTCGTTGAGGATGTTTTCAAGAAGTTCGGACGGATTGACATTTTAGTTAATAATGCTTACATCTCAGGCGGGTACGCATTGGTCACAGAAACCTCTCAGGAAACCTGGGACTCTGTCATTGCAGTGAACCTCACCGGTGCTTTCAATTTTGCGCGCGCATGTGCAAGGAAGATGGTCCCTGCAAAATATGGTAAGATTGTCAATATATCCAGTGGTGCTGGAATAAACGGTAGTCTGTCGTCCGGAGTGCAGTATCCCGCAAGCAAAGCAGGTATGATTGGATTAACAAAAGGTCTTGCAGCTGATCTAGCTCCTTTTGGTATCAATGTCAATTGCATCACTCCTGGATTGATTAAAACTTGGGAACCAGAGGAAATGGCAAAGCAGGCAACAGGATGGACTCTTGAGAAGGTTAAGAGGTACATTGATGTCGAGGTACCCTTGAAAAGAGTTGGTGAACCTGAAGACATAGCTGAGACCGTTGTGTTCCTCTCATCTGACCTTGCGAGCTACATTGTCGGTGAGGTTGTCAATGTCGATGGTGGAGGTATGCTCGATTCAGTGGCTAAACGTGAATCACTTCTTGGATTTTGATTATCCATGAATGATTCAGCCATCTCCGTCGTTACAGTTCGTGAACCAACTCCTCCTATTATGACATCAACATCATCACCTACAACTACCACAACACGATCTACTTAGTACATAGCTCTCTGAAAATTCTTTTATCTCGGGGAACTCACACAAGTGGGGGGTGCTGTTCCAATGTCGGTCCAATCAAAAGCGGTATTAATCACCGGTGGTACAGGATTCATTGGCTCTCATCTAGCTCGAAAACTTGTGTCTGATGGTGCTAATGTTGTTCTATTTGATATACAACCAAATGAGCAAAGGGTGAAAGACATTCTTGACCAAGTCAAAATAGTGAAAGGCGATGTGGTCGACTATGAGAGCTTAGTTGCCGTCATCAAAGAACATGATGTTGGATCTGTCATCCATACTGCTGCTATGTTGTCTGTTGCCGCAGCAGAAGAGATTCGAACTGCATACAACGTCAACATTGAGGGAACATTCAATCTCCTTGAGGCATGCCGGACCAATGGAGTGAAGCGGTTTGTGTTTGTAAGCAGTCTTTCAGCATTTGGACCCAATACCCCTTTTCCGTTTCATGAAAAGAGCTATAGAGAACCTGCTAGCTTCTATGGTGCTAGTAAGGTCTGTGGTGAGGTTCTTGGGACCTTCTACAGTCTAACTCATGACATGGATTTCAGATGTGTGAGACTCGCAGTTGTCATTGGTCCTGGTCGAAGAGGTCAAGGCGCGACAGTTTCTTTCTCCAAGTTTGTTGAAGATGTAGTTCTAGATAGACCTGGGGTAATTTTGGTCCCGGACTACACAATCTTGCCTATAATCCATGTTGATGACGTTTCAAATCTTCTCTTTTCACTATGGAAAGCTGACACAGTGAGCGATAGAATTCTCATGTCTGGAGGTGTCCCCATACCCATTCAAGACTTCGTAGATGAGGTCAAGAAGCTGGTCCCTGAAGCCAAGATCTCCTTCAAGACGGATCCAACCGTTGAAGAAGTTGCTGGCACTTGGACACTTCTCACAACGATGCTTGTGAATCAAGGTCAAGAAACCGTTTATCGTGTTATAGATGAGATAGGTTGGAAACTAGAGATTGACAGTGTAACCAAACTTGCTACAAAGTTTGTCGAGGATGTCAAAGAGAACTCTGACATTTACTCAGGATATTAGGTGTTGAATATGGAGATCAAGAAGACATATGTCATTGGTGCAGGCGCAATGGGCCATGGGATAGCTCAGGTTTTCGCTCAGTCCGGTTGTGATGTCATCATTAGCGATGTGAACGAAGAGATACTTCAGAAGGCAAAATCCCATGTTGAAACCAATCTAAACTTTCTAGTTCAGTATAATATGGTGGAATCTCGTGAAATAGGTTCAATCCTGGATCGAATTACCACTGTTACTGGTTCAGAAGAAATTCCGCCCGATGTAGACTTCATTATTGAAGCAGTCCCTGAGGATGTTGACCTCAAGCAGAAAGTCCTAGGAGCTGCTGAGGCGTCATGCAGAAAGGATACCATTCTTGCAACAACAACCTCTGTCATTCAGGTGAGTGACATTGGGGCATCACTAGAACGACCTGAGAACTTCGTTGGGGCTCACTGGATGAATCCACCATATGTTCTTCCACTTGTTGAGATTATCCCTGGTCCAAGTACATCAGATGATGTTGTCGAGTCTGTCAGAAAATTCCTAGAAGAAACCTGTGGGAAAAAGACAGTGACCTGTGGTGATGCACCTGGATTCCTTGTGAATAGAATGGCTGCAGCAGTGCTTGTTGAAGCCGCAAAGATGATTGAAGAAGGTGTTGCAACTTTCGAGGATATTGACAGGGCATGGAAGGAGCATATGGGCTATATCTTCCTCCAGTTCGGTCCCTTCGGAAATATCGATCATATTGGTCTAGACACGATCACGATGGCTGCCAACTACTTAGCCTTCGTTCTGGAGGATGAAAGATTCAGACCTCCCTCTTGGCTTCAAGAGAAGGTCAGTGCAGGAGACCTTGGTGTGAAAAGTGGGAAGGGAGTCTATGAATACAACAAGTCCCCTGAGGACATGCGTATAGAGAGGATTCGCAAACTGCTGGAACTCATCCAACAGCGCGAATCCTGATTTCATCCCTCTGGTGTCGCTGCAAGCACCTGACTCAAGAGACTCTCGTACTCACGTGACACTCTGACATCCACGACTGCTGGTTTACCTGAATCAAGAGCTCTCTGGAGTGCTGGTTTGATCTCCTTTGTTTCAGTGACTATCTCACCGTATGCACCAAGGCTCTGTGCAAACAGGTCGAGTCTGACGTGCTCGTTAATGATGGTCCCACGTCTGGCCAGTTCTTCAGACCCTGTTTTGATCTTTCTTGTGTGGTAGACAAGACCCCACGCCAGGTCGTTACAGACAACTGTGATTACTGGAATGTCAAGTCTGACTGCAGTTTCGAGTTCAACTCCATTGAAGAAGAAACTACCATCACCACTCACAAGGTAGATGTCTCTCTTCGGATGTGCCTTCTTTGCCGCCATTGCGATTGGAAGTCCAGCTCCCAGATGCCCCAGAGGCCCCTGAGCTCCTGTGATCTGACCTGGAAACTCTGCGCGTAGATAGAGAAATGACCAAGCTGTAGTGTCACCTCCATCTATGACAAACATACTCTCAGGTTTTGCGAACTCTCGAAGTTCACGCATTAATCGATGAGGTCGAATTGGTACTTCCTCTGAATCTGCCTCCTCGTCAAACGCATCTGTCATCATCTGATATCCTACTTTCAGTTGGTCTGCAAAAGCAGTATCAGTCCTGTTGATATTCGCAGTTTTGGCATATTCCAACATCGATGATAAAACTTCTTTTGCATCTCCATTAATTCCTACATCTATCGGTCTGTTCTTTCCAATGACTGAGAGATCAATGTCGATGTGTATCACCTTGACATCTTCAGCAAACATGTTTGGATCTGTTCCGAATCCAAGAAAGTTGTCAAACCGGGCTCCTATTGTCATCGCGACATCAGCTTGACGGATGAAGAATTGGGCAAGAGTTGCAGTTCCAATAGAGAGGTCGTGACTCTGAGGAATACACCCAAGTCCTTGGAACTCACTGGCAACTGGAGAATTCATTAATTCTGCAAGTTCGACCAATTCCTTTGATGCACCCGACCAGTAGACGCCACTACCTGCAATGATTACAGGTCTCTCCGCTCCAGCAAGAAGTTCAACTGCTTTAGTGATTGATGCAGGGTTCCCTGTAGGTCCATGAGTTGGTCGATACGCTTGAGGAGATATCTCTTGAGTTTCACATGTGTTCATTTGAACATCCTTAGGTATTTCAAGAAGCACAGGTCCCTTCTTACCTGACATTGCATGAGAGAAGGCCAGACGTACATACTTGGAAACCTGTTTGGCAGTTCTACATCGTGCAGCCCATTTTGTGTAAGGCTCCACCATCTTCACTGCATCTATGTCTTCGAAGGCGTCCATCTCATACATGTCAAGTGGAGCCGCTCCAGTAATGGCAACAACAGGACTTCCTGCATGATATGCCTGAGCCAATGCTGGTAGAAGGTTGACCAGTCCTGGTCCCATAGTCACAAGACATACTCCAGGAGTATTTGTGGCTCTTCCCCAGCCATCAGCCGCATTCCCTGCAGCCTGTTCGTGTCTGACATCGACTACATCGACACCACCGTCGATAAGTCCGTCGAGGATGGATAGTATGGATGCATCCGCGAGTGTGAATACTGTGTTGACCTTCTCTGCGATGATTGCTTTTGCCGCTGCCTCCGCACCAGTTAGCTCAACCACTATGTCAAATCCCCCTCATCCACAATCAAGCTCTCTCCTTCAACACGAGTAAGGTCTCTTCCTGCTGTTTCTGGTAGTGTGAAAGGCAAGAACACCATCAGGACAAAGCCAATGATTGCCAACATCATTCCTATTGAGAGACCAACTATTGTGGCGAGGATTCCCACAAACCAGCCACCAAATGACAGGCCTCTTGCAAGGCTAAAGATGACTGAAGTTGCTGCAGCCCGTGTTTCAGTCGGGAACATTTCAGATGACCAGACTCCGAAAAGAGCGTGACTTCCGAATCCTGCTGGTATGATGAACAGTGCTAATACTGCCAGGTCACGGATGGGTATCACTATTGAAAAGATTCCCAGAAATATGGTGGCAATAAGACCAATAATGGCTGATATCACGAAGCTAATCCTTCTACCAATTTTGTCACTCAATAATCCAAAGAATGGTAGAATGAGCATTGCTACCAGCGATATTAGAAGTATTGTCGTTGTGGCTGCTGTACTAGAGTAGGCAAGTTCAGACTGCAGGAAGTACGGTCCCCAGTCTACAATTGCATGATATGCAAATTCAGCAGACCAGAATAACACCGTTGCGAGAATCAGCAGCTTGCCAAGTCCTGCTCTGAACACCTGTTGAATTCCTGTTCGTAAAGGTATACCAGCTTTCTTTTCTTCCTCTGTTAGTCGTCGCCAGAGATCAGACTCCGGCATTGCAAAGTAGAGAATCAGAATAAGTGGAACAGCAAGTAATGTAACTAAGAATGTTGGACGCCAACCCCAAGTTGGTGCAATTGTTAACGCTGCAATTGCGGATACTATGTATCCGACCAAGAACATAGAATGCACTAGTCCACCAAATAGACCCCTGCGTTTAGGTGCGAACACCTCAGATAGTAGCGCATATGCAATTCCCCAAGATACTCCCATCCCTGACAGAATTCTGAGTATTGCTAAGATTGTGAATGTCGGCGCAACGGAGGTAAGTGCTGTCAATATTGCATCCCAGAGAACTGAGAACAGAAGGAATTTCTTTCTGCCATACTTGTCAGCAAGGTTCCCAAACAAAATTGCTCCAGGAACCGTTGCAATGTATTGCGCTGAAAAGACAAATCCGATTTCAGCTTCAGTCACGCCGAAGGCAGTTATGAGATCATCAGTTAGAAAATTGATGAGTGTCAGGCCAACAGCATCAAACGCCCAACCGAGTGCACAGGCTATGAATACCATGGCCTTTGCACCTCTAGTGTAAGATTCCGAGGTCATATGATACACTTCCCTCTCTCTACTATCTCATACTGATAGCGGAGTCGAAATGACGCTATTCGTTATCCAACTAAAAGACCTTTTGGATTTCTCTGAACTGATTGAAGGCAATTTCTCGGGTGGAAACTCTTTTTTCCATTCCCTGGAAAGAATCATTGGTGAATCGTTGGTGAAATTCCGAGAGGCAAAGCGTGCTGATGGGAGATGGATACTCCATCACAGAATCGAGATGTTCACAGACATGGGTCTTGATCATGACTACATCTATGATACTGCACGACTGACAGAGGACTACTTGGAAGGGGACTGGACTCGAAATTATCGATATTTCTTAGTCGAAGATGAGGGTGAGGTCATTGGTGGTTGTGGAATAAGTTCTTTTAGGGTTCCACCACAGGTCTCTCAGAAGACAGGAATCTATGCATATCTATCCAACATGTTTATTGAACGTCCCTACCGAAGGAAAGGAGTTGGTAGGGCTTTACTCAGATATGTCTTTGATATCTGTAGAAGAGATGGTATTGGACTCCTGTTCCTTCATGCATCTGATGAAGGTCTCCCTTTCTACGAGTCAGAAGGATTTCTGAGTCTGAAAGGGTTAATGCATCGAAGAACTTTCGATTGATGCATATACGAGTTTTTTATGAAGTAAATTGTACTATCCGTCAATCGGTCAAAGTTAAAGTTCTGCTTTAGTAATAATGCCTTTATGTTTCTGCGATATAATTTTCGAGGAGTTTGAAGATGCAGCCTACGGATATAATTCCCCCACCAGGACCAGCTAGTCTTTTCACAATAGCCAATGTCCTCATCATCTTCGTTGTTATTAGTGCTACAATCTATGTACTCCATTTTTACAAGAAACCACACATGAGTCTTGATGTAAGTGGTATGGCAATCAGTCCAACAACCATAACAACAATCATGTTGATTATCGCCCTTATTGGTCCAGTATCCGTCAATATCTATCCTGGAACTTGGTTTGGCCCTATAATCTATCTCTGTGGAATGACCTGGCAGATTATTGGATTTAACTTATCAAGTCTAATGTTCAGCTCTTTGTTTCTTCTTATCTCATTACCCTTTATGTTCCTCAGATTGGTCTTTGTTTACCAGATTTACAAATACTATCAGGGATTAGCTACTAAGAAGCGTACTGTCATTGTAGGTGTCTTAAGTGAGATTCAATTTCCCCTGATTGGACTCTTTATCATGCCTTTTGCAATTGGAAATCCATCTCTTGCCTTCTTCTTCGCAATACCCATACCCCTGTTATTGATTGTGGGATTGATTTTCTTACAGTCGGTGCATGTCCCATTACCAATTGATGGCTGGAAAGAGCTTGACAAAAGTCAAAATTGGTGGGAAATAAAGACACAGTCCTAGTCTGACCAATACCCTTTAGTTCACTCGCAAATTCCGAGCGATGCTTACAAATCTCAGACCTACGTTGGATTTACTGTTCGAGGTTAAGAGATGAAGTTTGGAATCAATATACCTAACTTTGGGTGGTTTGGTGACATTGACACATTAGTAGAGCTTGCAGTAGAGGCTGAAGATGCAGGTTGGGAAGGTCTCTTTCTCTGGGATCATATGCTGGTCTTCAAACAGGATGATATGGTCCTGCCATTTGTAGACCCATGGATTGCACTAGCTGCGATTGCGTGTAACACCTCAGACCTGATTTTGGGGCCACTTGTCACACCCATCCCTCGAAGGAGGCCCTGGAAAATTGCTAGAGAGGCACTTTCAATCGATCACCTCTCAAAAGGTCGGTTAGTTCTTGGAGTAGGTATTGGTGCTCCTCCTGATGTTGAGTTTGAATACTTTGGAGAAGTCCGTGATGATAAGAAACGCGCTGAGATGCTGGATGAAGGACTTGAGATAATTACAGGTCTGTGGACTGGTGAACCATTCTCATTCAAGGGCGTGCATTATAACCTTGAAGAGATGACCTTCCTCCCCAAGCCCAAACAAGACCCTCGTATTCCAATATGGGTTGGAGGTGGAATTCCAAACAAGGCTCCCTTCAGGAGAGCTGCGCGATATGACGGTGTTGCACCAGTTCATTCGAACTGGCCTGAGCCAGTTACCCCAAAGCTTCTTGGAGATGTACTAGAGATAGTCAAGAATGAAAGGGGCAATCTGGAGAACTATGATGTTGTCATCTGTGATCAAACAACTGGTACTGATGATAAGCAGGATCGAGAGATTGTGGAAACTTGGTCAGAAGTCGGTGTCACCTGGTTCATGGAGGACATCAATGGTATGCGCGCTGAAATTGGTGAACTTCGTGAGAGGATAAGAATGGGACCGCCATCGGTGTGATTGACATCAGCTCACATCCGTTGAGAATCCCTACAGATTTTACATAGTTTTTTATCAAAGTAGTTGAATTACCACATCGTGGTAGAGCATAATGGGTAGAATTGCATCATTCTTTGGGTTTCCAGAAGACAATATTAGAGTACTTAGAATCGCTCGAACCTTTCTGATACTTGTTCCACTGCTCATTGCAACTGTCATGATGTCAAGTACGTTCTATATGATCTTCATTGCTGAAGCCTTAGGTGGTGGACCAGGAAGATTTCTTGAGGGTCTTGGTCTTGTTGGCGTTCTGGTCATTATTCAACTCAGTGTACAGACTGCGCTGGACTACCCAACCGGTGCTGTTGGTGACTGGATTGGCCAGCGTTGGGTCATTGCATCTGCCTACATGTGCTATGCACTCGCTTTCTACCTGACCTCACTGATTACAGTCGACACTCCTTTCATCTTTTTCATCTTCGTGTATGTCTTGGTGGCTGTAGCTGCATCGCAGGAGAGTGGAGCATGGGGTGCTTGGTTTGACAATAACTACCGTATCGCAGTTCCTGATGATGATGCTAGAAAATCATATGGTGTCTTTCTTGGGAGAAGTGGAATGCTTATACAAATCTGTGCTACTATTAGCTTGATTCCAGGTAGTGTACTCGCAGTGGTGTACAGTCGACAGTGGGTATTTGTGTTAGAGGCAATACTTTGCTTCTTTATCTCGTTACTTGTACTTCGATTTGTCGTAGACTTCCCTGAAATCGCAGAGGCTCGGCAGCGTCCAACAATGAGTGAATACACTAACTTACTGAAGTCTGGAGTTAGTTTTCTTTTCAAGGACCCATTTGTTAAATGGTTCATTATTGGTGGTATGCTAACAACAAGTGTAATTGTTGTCTGGGGCAACCTAATCCTCTTTCCATTCTATTATCTATATCTAATCACAGATGTTGGTGTCGCTAGCTTCAGGACAATTCTGTTTGTACCCGGAGTCGTTTCCGAGGAACGATCTGGAGTTTGGTCACAACGATTTGAACCAAAGAAGTGGATTCCGCGTTTCAGATTACTTCAGACCTGTGGATTCGTCTTCTTTTTACTGATTGCTCTATTCATGGTCATATTCCCCCCACTTGGTGAAGGAGCGACTATGGTCCAACTCATGATTCCTTATACTGATATTGTGTTTTTGGAGTTACCTCAAGCTTACATATTACCCATCTTTGCGCTCTTTATCACATTCTTGTTTACAGGCTTATTGTCTCGGTTTGGTATGGTGCTGACGCAAAGAATACTCCTGGATGTTATTCCCAATAAAATCCGAAATAGCGTCTATTCGTTGATGCCAACAGTGGCTATGATTCTAGCTCTTCCTCAGATAGTTGTGGTGGGTTTTGTGATTCAATATCTCAGTTTTCCCGTTGCTTTGGTTCTGTGCGCGCTCATTTCTTTTGTAGGTGTACTAATGATTCATCGAGGTCTCTCTTATCCGATTCCAGAACCTGATGAAGAAACATGGGGTGTCACAACCGGAGAACCTCCTATTGATTTTGAAGAAGTCCTAGATCCTGAGATTGATGTTGATGATGACATGGTCTAACCGCAATAATGAATCACAACACTGTAAGCAGACTCAACCTGCGTAGGTGCTGAATTTTATTTTTAGATAGAGTACTTTATTCGAAATATCCGAGTTCCTTCTTCTTTGCTTGGGCATCTCTAATTGTTTGGGCGTATGCCTTTGCTTTCTCCGCCTTTGGATTGGATGATTCTGCTCTTGTTGCTCTATCGAAGGAGTAAGCTGCTTTCACCTTGTACATATTGGCACGTTTGTAATCACCCTCTCCCTCCAACAGTGTGCCAAACAAATTACACGCACTAGCCAACGCCCACCATGAATCAAAAGAAGACGGTGTAAGACTGGTTGCTTCATCGAACGCCTCTATCGCTTTTTCTAGTCTGCCAGATTCCATTTCTCGTCTTCCACGTTCGTAGGCTTCGTTGGCGTTCATAGTAGTACC
>JBHLRC010000064.1:0-17154 GCA_048882965.1 Candidatus Thorarchaeota archaeon | reverse complement strand
CATAATTGATTTCGTAATCACTGAGAACATAGAAGGATCTTACACTCCTGGCTACACTCTATTTCCATGTATCGAGAGTATCATCACAAATGAATCGCTGGAAACTGGGGCAATGGGTGCAGGAAAAGTACTCATTGTTGATGACCAAGGAACTGTTGTGAATCAATTAGATGATTCCCAACACAGTGTTCACAAGTTTATGAACTCAACAGCAATCATGATGGGTGGGTCTGACGGGTGGATGGAAATCTGGGATTTGGTTTCTGACACTCGAGTGGAACTTCCGGTTCCTGCTGGGCATCATGAGTTGGACTATAATCCGATAACTGATACTTTCATGGTTCTGGAGACTGCAACCCAGGGAGAGATCTGGAATGGACTCGAAGTAATATATGATACAATTAGTGAATACAATTGGGATGGAGACCTTCTCTGGCAATGGGATGCTAGGGTGCATCTTCCATTCAATTCAACAATTTACACAGCTATATGTAACAATTACACCTTCAGGGGCTATACCGATTGGATGCACGCGAACAGCTTTGCCTGGGACAAGGTCGAGAACACAATATGGCTTAATGTAAGAAATCAAGACACAATCCTGAAGATTGACAAAGATACTGGGGAGATTATTTGGCAAGCTGGACGAAATGGCAATTTCACTATACTCGATATAAATGGCACTGAAGTTGATTCGATTGCACATTATCCTCATAGTCTAGAGTGGCTGGGAGGCAATCGTTACATTTTGTTTGATAACGGTCTCTTCGACCCTGATGTTCCATCATCTATGACTCGGAATGGAACTGGCATATCTGGTTTCGTGGAGTTTGAGATTGATGAAGAGAATCAGGAAATACGTGAAGTCTGGTCATGGCATTCTGCTAATTCGACCTACTACTTCTCTGAATCTGGCGGCGATGCTGACCGATTGCCCGATGGTAACACTCTGGGTATCTTTGCAAATCAAGCATTAGTACTTGCTCAACCAGATCCCGTCATCTTTTCTGAGGTAACTCAAGATGGTGAGATTGCTTGGGAGCTTCAAGTCCGTGGAGGAAATGGGACTTACTACTGGGCCCATAGAGTTGAGAGATTCTATGAAACCCCCTTGGTCGAAATTCAGAATCAAGTCTTAGATATCAATGCAGGTACACTGTACCTGAATCTCTCAACATGGAACTGTGTGAAAGAGATGTTTTCAACAGATGCAGAGATTCGTGTCATTGTTGATGGCACAGAGATCTACCAAGATACATTTGAGTTTCAACCTCAATGGATTTCAACGAACCTTGAGGTCTCGCTTAGTGACCTTCCAACAAACATCAAATATATTGAACTCCAAGTGGAGAATAGTGATGGTGTTCTCAAGTCAGTAGTCATCTATGGGAATATAGCGCAACAGTCGGTTGATCCTGTTTTCTTCATACTTGGAGGAATCATGGTAGCTATTCCAGTTATTGTAGTGATTGGTCTGATACGCACTGGTAGAATCAAATTCAATAGAGAGTGAAAGATTGAGCAAAGATTTCAAACTGTTCCTCCCAACACCGGAAAAACTTACTCCAATTCAGGCATTAATACTGATTCAGCTACTTGAGACCTCAAAATATGGCTATGAAATTCTTCGCAATCTGCGAGATGCATTTCATGGGTCCTGGGAACCCAAAACTGGGACCATATATCCCTCACTTCAAGCATTGGAGAAGAAGGGATTTATTTCAAAGAGCGTTAAAGATGAAACTACACACTACAGTCTGACTGAAGAAGGTCAAGAGAAGCTTAGAGAGATGAGTGATTCTATGGCTTTCTACTTTCTGTTTAACTCTCGTTTCATTGAATCAACTGTAGCTAATATGCCTGCATCTTTCACACAGGAAGTGTTCTTGAAAATACATCTGGCTGGAATTGACGAGATGATTCCTGAAGCTCCTATTCTGAATGCTATACGAGAGCTTCCAGACAAAGACGTTAGGAGAGTTTTCCTTGAAAGGAGAAAAGGAATCTTGGATAGGAAAATGAAACTTGTGAAAAAGGAACTAAAAGATTTGGAGGAGTAGTGCAAGTAAGTGAAAGAATATGATATTGTTATCGTGGGAGCAGGTCCTGGAGGTTCGACTGCTGCTAAAGAAGCCGCAGAAAAGGGTCTCAAGACCATATTCTTTGAACGTGGACGGACTCCGGGTGCGAAGAACTCGTCTGGTTGTGGTCTAGGTCCACGCTTGTGGCGAGAATTTGATATCATGAAGGAGATCAACTCCGAGGATTGTCCATCAATACGAGAGGGTCGTGCTGCTCGAAATTACATGGTGGATAGGGAAGGGAAAGTAACTGGTTACATTATGACAACACCTACATCTTCAGTCGAATATGAACCTGCAAAAAGCTGGATCACTTTGAACTGCTATAGAAGTGATTTTGATCCATGGTTAGCAAAATTTGCAGTCGATGCGGGAGCTGAGTTAAAGACCTCTACTTTAGTCACAGGTCTCTTGAAAGAGGATGGAAAAGTAATCGGAGTTATTGATGAGAAAGGTGAGAAGTACAAGGGTTTCGTCATAGGTGCAGATGGGGCGGTTTCCATGGTGGCTCAACAATCAGGTTTGCGCCAGAGATGGAAGCAGAAACAGGTGACTTTGACTCTCCAGTATGACTTCGAATGTTCAGCATCAAAGATAGATGATGTGATGGGTGATGAAGCATTAGCAGTGTGGTGGTCAGCGACATTTCCAGCGGCTTATCAGGTATTCTTCAATTCTAGCTTCCATATTGGATTTGGAAATTGGATGACATGGTGGGACAAAAATCCTGTTCACTATCTGAACAAGGTTGTCAATCTCGATTACTTCCAACGATTGATTAGAGTTCTCGACGCTAAACCTCGAGAGTTTCAGGCTCATCTTCTACCATGGATGGGAATGCCTGAAAACACTCACACCGACAATGTGATTTTGATTGGAGATGCAGGAGGATTCCCATGTCCGCTTGAGGCTGAGGGTATCTATCCTGCCATGGTTACAGGCAGAGCTGCGATAGAAACCGCAGCTGAAGCGATATCCTCATGTGACACATCCAAGGAGTTCCTCTCTCTCTATGACGAGAAATGGATGGCGACCTCAGTAGGAGAGGACTTCAAATCCGGTCCAGAACTTCAGAGCATCTGGATGGCTCTTCCATTCAGCCCAAGAAAATCAATGTCCTGGTTCGTACCACTATTCATGGAGATTTTGGGTGGGATAATTGACTGGTCCGAACCACATCCTGTGAGAATACGCCAGGTTGCTCGGAAAGTTAAGCAGTACTTGCCTCAATTAGTGCCTTTCATAGTGAAAGAAGTGATTCCGCTTTTAACATCGGTCTTGGGTGAGGACAAGATGGACATGCTCACTGACCCTGAGAAGCTACTTACTGAGATGCCAGAGATTGAGGAGGCTATAGCAATGGCCTTCATGGCAGATGAGGAGGATGAAGAAGAGTGAAAATAGACCACAAGAAACTCGTTAAGCGAATACCTGGGGCTAGCGACTTCATCAGTATTGACAGCAGCAAGTGTACTCTATGCGAACGCTGTCTTATAATCTGCGTAATGAACCTCTGGAAGAAAGGTAAAGACAAAGTGTACATTGTTGACGATTATGCCTCACAATGTCTCGAATGCGGAGCATGTGCTCAGGTGTGCGAGAGTGATGCAATAACCTTTAGATTCCCTGCTGGAGGAACTGGTATAGTCATCGAACAGGGTTAGCAAAGACAAAACAAGGACGCGATACAAAACCATGATAACAGCGGTGACCAAGATTGTTGGAGAAGACCGAGTGTCCAACAAACAGGAAATTTTAGAGAAGTACTCTGGAGATTTTTCTCCCTCATTTGTAGTCTGGCCAAAGTCCACTGCTGAGGTGGTAGAGATTGTTACCTGGGCTAACAAGAACTCAGTAGCACTCATTCCTGTTAGCTCTGGAGGTCCTCGTCGTCGAGGATCATCTTTGCCAAAAGTGGATAATGCTGTCATTATCGACCTCAGTAAGATGAACAAGATTCTTCGAATAGATCCTAAGAACAAGGTGGTTATGCTTGAACCTGGCGTCACCTTTGGACAACTTATTCCCGAATTAAAGAAGAAAGGGCTGAGACCCCTGATGCCTTTCTTACCAAAAGCGACTAAGTCTGTCTTAACAAGTTGCCTAGATAGAGAACCAACTACCATCCCTCGATTTCATTGGGACCTCTCTGATCCCCTTCTGTGTACTGAAACCGTGTTTGGTTCAGGTGACACCTTGCGAACGGGATCTGCTGCAGGACCTGGTTCGCTTGAAGAACAATGGGCATCAGGTCAGGCTCAGAAGAATCCGCAAGGTCCATCACAGTTTGACCCATTCCGGATAATCCAAGGATCTCAAGGAACCATTGGAGTAACAACTTGGATTACTATGAAGTGCGAGCTCTTACCAGAGCATCATGATATTCTTCTCGCTGCTGCTAATGATCTGAGTGAGCTTGAAGAATTCAACTATGCTCTTTTGAGAAGACGTCTCGTCGATGAACATTTCATGATTAATTCTACAGCACTAATGGCTGCTTTCGGAAAAACTCTCGAACTACCAGAGTGGGTATTAGTTCTAGGCGTTTCGGGACATGGAATTCTGGCTAAGGATGAATTAGAGTATCGGACTTCAGACACCATGGATATAGCAAATGAGAAGAATATTGAACTTACTAGTTCCCTTGGTGGTCTTAGTGGCGTGGATGTACAGTCTCTCCTAAACAGACCCAGTGACCCATCCTACTGGAAATATGCGTATAGGGGCATTTGCAGAGAGGTCATATTCACAACAACTCTCGACCAAGTTGAGGGGTTCTATTCAATAATAAAAGAGTTAGCAGACAGGTTTGGTTTTCCCCGGAACCAGATTGGTGCATATATCCAGCCCATGGTGCAAGGAGTGTCTACACACTGTAATTTCGACCTATATGGAGACCCAAACAATGCTGAAGAAGCAAAATCACTGAACGCGCTATTAGGAGAAGGTCGAAGGATATTACTCAATGAAGGGGCCTTCTTTAGTCGTCCCTATGGGTCCATAACTGATGCAGTCTTTGAACATACATCTCCAGAGATGCTTCGTGCAATAAGGAGCGTAAAGGCGATCTTTGATCCCAATAGTGTCTTGAATCCAGGCACTCTGTGCTTTAAGGAGGTGCCAAAATGACACTGGACAAATTTGAGGAGATGATGGATAGCTGTGTCCGATGCTCGAAGTGTAAATACATTCCACAGATAGCCATCAAGAGTCAGAGGTTCTCACACATCTGTCCCTCAATTCAGTACTACAACTTCCATGCCTATTCAGGTGGTGGAAGAATGATCATGGCCAATGCCTATCATAAAGGTCGACTCGAATGGACACCTGAGATGCTTGATGTTCTCTACCAGTGCACAAACTGCGGAGGTTGCGAGGTCTCATGTAAGTGGGTGTATGACTTTGAACCCAATGAAGTCATTCACGAGCTTAGAGTACAGGCTGTCGAGTCTGGAGTAGGACCAATGCCCGCGCACAAGAAGTACATCGACCTCGTCAAGAGAGGCAATAATCCTTATGGTGAACCAATTGAAAGGCGGTCAGCTTGGTTGACCAATGATATCGAAATTGATGAAGACTCCAGTACATTATACTTCGTCGGATGCACAGCATCACTAAGGAGAGAAGAGATTGCTCTTAGTACCGCAACAATTCTAAACAAAGCTAATGTGCCATTTCAACTACTTGGATCTGACGAGATCTGTTGTGGTAGCCCTGTTTATCGTGTGGGAGATAGAAAGACAGCGATAGACATCATGGTGAATAATGTCGCCCTCTTCGCAGAAAAGGGAATAGAGAGGATAATCACAAGTTGCGCTGGCTGCTTCAATATGCTCAAGACTGAATATCCTCGATATGTTGAACATGATTTTGAGGTGATTCATACCTCTCAACTAATGGCTGAACTGATAAAAGAAGGTCGCTTGAAACCCACAAAGGAGGTCCCACTCAAGGTGACCTATCATGACCCTTGTCACCTTGGCCGAATGTCTGAACCATATGAACCATACGAAGGTGAGAAGGTTGAGCTTCTCTCTCAGGTTTATATTTGGGACCCTCCCAAACCATTGAGACAAGGAACGGGTGGCGTATACGATGCACCACGTGATGTATTGAGGCAAATTCCTGGAGTTGAACTCGTTGAGATGGAACGAATCCGAGAGTATGCTTATTGTTGTGGTGCTGGAGCAGGCTGTAAGTCTGCTTATCCTGACTTCGCACTTTTTGCTGCAAATGAAAGAGTTGAGGAAGCAGAAGCAACTGGTGCACAAACAATGGTATCCGCTTGCCCCTTTTGTAAGACCAATCTTCAAGATGCCATGAAACAACGAGAAAGTCCTATGGAATTTCTTGACCTGACGCAAGTTGTATTGAGGAGTCTGGAGGAGGGCGAATAGATGATAGAAGATAGTGTCTACAATAAGCTCAGCGAGATCGTCGGAGACCAATTCATAACACGAGCCCCAGCAATCCTTGACACCTATGCTTTCCAGTGGGGGTATGAGATAGAGAGTGTCCAGAGAGGTGAGGAACCTTCAAGATTTGGTATACGTCCTGCGGCTGTGGTTTTGCCTGAAACAACATATGAAGTTCAAGCTATTGTCAAAATTTGCAATGAGTATGATATACGTTTCAAAGCTCTCAGTACAGGAATGGGCCCATGGGCTGGGGTGTCTCATCCACGGTCAATCCAGATTGACCTCCGTCGAATGAACCGAATACTTGAGATTGATTCAAAGAACATGTATGCTGTGATTGAGCCTTATGTGACCAATGCAGAACTCCAAGCTGAGTTGTTCAAATATGGTCTCATGCATCACGCACAGGGTGCTGGACCGCAGACATCTCCCCTTGCAAGCCACACATCATTCGTAGGACCCGGTTTCACGTCTCCTCACACTGGATTCAGTGGTCGAAATCTCCTTGGAGCCGAATGGGTATTACCCAATGGTGAATTACAGAAGCTAGGTTCATACGAGTACACCGGAAAGTGGTTCACCGGTGATGGTCCTGGTTTCAGTATGCGTGGAGTGATTCGTGGTTGGATGGGTGCCTATGGTGGTCTTGGCGTATTTACAAAGGCTGCAATCAAGCTCTACTCTTGGCCTGCTCCAAAAGACTTCGAGTGGGAGATCAGTGGAACTGTGCCGCACTATGAGTGGAAAGTCCCACCGTTCTGGAAGATGTTTGTTCTGAACTTTCCAGAATGGGAACAGTTCGAGCCAGCTTTCTACGAGGTCAACGATCATGATGCAGTCATGATGGCAAGTTGCTCCTCAGCTGAAGGACTTGCTGGTCTATTCACCGACACAAAGATGGAAGCTATCGAAGCAATCTTCGGCGGTGTTTTACTCCACGCTAAGAGGTACTTCATTGTCTTGGTGACTGCTCACACGGAACGCGAATTCGACTACAGAACTAAACTCATCAAAGCAATCATGGAAAGACATGGAGGTAATGACCTCATAGAGGATGGAGTGATTGTGCCAAGAGATGCTCACTATGCAGAATCAGTGAGGAACATGCTGGGCGGACATGCCTTCAGGTTCTCTAACTGCTTCCAGAGTACGCACGGAGGAATGGACACCATCGCACTCGCAGTCAAGATAGCTGAAACGAACCAACCTATCAAGTTCCGGTACATTGAGGAAGGTGTGATTGGTGATGATAGGGGCGAAGGAGTGTGGACCACTGCTTACGAATGTGGACATACTGCACATCTGGAGGTCCCAACAGTATACAGTGGTGCCTCAGCTGAGTCATGCAAAGGATATGCTGAGTATCAAGACGAGTGCAATGAGGTTGACCTTAAGCAAGCTCTAGGTATGCCTTTCTTCATTGTCGGAGACAAGGTGCATGACTACTATGGTCCAAGGACCATGAACTATCCAAAGTGGTTGCGAAAGATAAAGGCAACATTTGACCCGAAGGGTGTTGGTGATTCGAGCCACTATATATCCGCGAAAAAATCGGAGGAATGAAACATGGAGAAACAGAATAACCCAATAGTCAAGGAAGGATGGACCGGGCCTGGAAGACGTGATGGGACAATCCTTCCTATGAAACTTGAAGAAAATGCACTTCACATAGAAGTTGGCAAGAAAAATCAGTTTGAGTGGTGGTATTTTGATGCCCATCTGGAGGGAGGTTACACGCTAGTGGCTTTCTTCTATGCTGCATATCCCAATCCAGGACTTGATCAAGGAAAGATAGCTGTAGAATTGACTCTTCTTAGACCTGATGGTCGCAAGACCCAGAAAGTGATCAAATACAATAAATCTCAATTCTTTGCGTCCCGGGAAGAACCTCACGTCACAATTGGAAATAACACGATGGTTTTCAAACCCTCTGATGACGGTCTACCTGTCTACGAGATTTTCCTTGAGGATGAAGACCTCATGTTCGAATTGACTTACAAAGGAGAAGTGAAAGGGTGGCAACCTGGTGATGGGTATTCCCATTACCCAAACTTAGGTTATTTTGCATGGGTGGTTCCTCTCCCTAGAGCCTCTGTTGAAGGAACTATTCGAGATGGAAACAAGACAATGTCCGTTTCTGGTTTGGGATACCATGATCATAACTGGTTGAATTTCCCATTCCAAAACATCATTGAATACTGGATGTGGGGTAGAGTTTACTCTGAAAACTACACAGTTGCATATGCCTTCATTCAATGCAATGAGAAAGTAGGCAGACACCAAGTGAAGGTGCTATTACTTGCAAAAGGGAGCGAACCAATTCTCAGTACTGGGGATTACGAGTTCATTAAGGAAGACTTTGAGTTCCATCCTAGAGTTAAGCATAGCTTCCCAAATAGGATATCGATCAAAGTACCTGATGAACTAGATGTGGTGCTAGATGTGGACAGGGTTCTTGAAGCTATGGATTTGCTAGACAATTTCAATCCAGTTCTGCGATTCCTTGCAAAGTATGTTCTTCGAATGAAACCCGGATACTTCCGGCTCTTATCAGATTTCAAACTCGAGGTAAATCATGACGGCACTATTCAGAGAGAAACCGGTTCGACTCTTCATGAAGTCGTACTATTCAAACCTGCAAAATGAAGGCAATCAATTTCATCATTCCAATACCTTATCTGGCGTCGCTTCAATCCTAAACTTGAGTCTTCATTACAAGTATTGAGGTTGAAGTGTGTGACGTATTCAAAGAAAGAGTTGAAAAAATACCTGAAGAATCTCCTGAAAGAGAAGGATGGACTAGCTAATTTCTCCTTTGAATACCAATCAGGACACACTTCTTTTCATACACGTCTTACAATTCAGGTAACATCAGACAAGATAAAACACACGAGAATCCCGCAAGGCGTACCTGTTGGAAGTGCTGAAGAAGCCAATGCAATGAAGGTTCGAGAGATTGAGTTTTCATTTGACAGCTTAGCTGCATTTGTGGAAGTGTTGGTCAAGAAGAAGATTTGGGATTTAGAGAATTGTACAGAACGTGCACTTCCTGACACCGCACTACTCACCTTCTTGATTCGAAATAATGACGAAGTAGTCTTCAAGCAGGAGATATGGCAAATCTGCAGAAACGATGATGCCCGTACTAAGGATCTAATTAGAGCCCTAGCATCAATCGTCCCTCAAGATTGGACTCCTCCCTAGAATATCCCTTCTCTAGCCTTTAACTGAAAAACTTGTCAAAGCAGGATTAAGGACGCCTTAGTGATTACATGAATTCATCAGGAACAGTTCGAGTTTCATTATCTATCTCATTTTCAGTCATCCTGTCTATTCTTGCCTCTAAGTCATTCAACACCTTACATGATCCTGAATCCAGTATTTCTTCTACAGTTTCTCCCATCTTATTGTCAATCATCAGGTGTTGATTGAGTTCTCCCTCAGCTCGAAGCTTAGACAGCTCGTCAACGCCTCGCTCAATTTTCGCAGCGAGTTCCCAATACGGCCTACTGGCACTACGTGGCATCCCGAAGAACATATTCATCCGGAAGACAATGTCAAGAAGAATCCCTAAAACTCGGTTGTTCGTTTCATACTCGTGGGGTATCTTCTTTCGAAGTGTTCTATCCCTGACACCAATCTTTTTGCAGATGTGCCTACCAAGTACCATCACATTCACTGGGAGTCTTCTATAGATTGGTTGCCCGTAGGTGTTGTTGTTCTCATAGATTCTCTGTAGGGTTTCGTATTTGTCAGGATATCTTCTGTTGATAACTCGCATGAAGTAGTCTTTCTGACGTCCTGGTTTGAGTGTCATTCCTCCAAACTGAATGAACTCTCCCTTTGCTGCTTTCGTTTCTTTGACAAGAGCAGTCATGTTCTCGATGTTATCACCAATAGTTGGAATGATTGGAGTTGCCATCACTCCACCAAAGAGACCTGCTTTCCGGACTTCTTTCAACGCAGCAAATCTTTCAGAGCTTGTTGCTGCTTTAGGTTCGAAAACTTTCTGAAGATCATCATCCCCACATGTTATTGTAAACACGACATTTGCAAATGCTCTCTCATGAATCTCCTTGAGGACATCTATATACTCTAGAACAAGATCAGATTTTGTGAGGATGAAGACAGGCATCCCGTAATCCAGGAGAGTTTCTAAGATGTGATGAGTCACCCGGTGTTCCCTCTCTGCTTGTTGGAATCCATCGCTTACCCCACCACATGCTCCAATCACAATCTTTCGAGGGACCTTCTCTGCAATCCTTTTTGCATCTTCATCATCTAGGAATGACCATAGGGTTTCAGTCTCTAGCTCTGTTCTTGACGTGAATCCAAGTCTCTTCAATTCCTTTCGTAAAACATCAGATGCGTTTTCTTTTACTCTGATGTGTGAGTAGAAGTTATCAACATGATAATATTCTGAATTCCCATCACAGTATACACACCCATGTTCACAACCACGATATGCGTTCAGGCTTCTATTCATATGGAACCAGCTATCTGCCACATGTGGTTTTGATAACAGGGTTCTTGCCTTCACGCATTCATATTTCATTATAGATCACATACATTCAACAGATCTATACTTCTGATATTCTCCTTTTAGAAATACTGCATTCTCGGTTTCTTCGAGTATGCTTATGACACTGATTAGATGCTGCCTTAAAAATCGAATGAGGACTACAGACATTCACTTATGTAGAACTTTGTAGTGTGTTTGAAACGCTGGTGTCGCTGGTGACTGATGAGAATAGTGAACCCTCATGGCTACACAAGGTAATGGAGGTAGTCCGTGATGGATTCGTTGTCATCCAGGATGAAGACATCATTCTCACGAATTCTGCATTTGCCGACATGCTCGGTTACGATAGTGATAGTCTTCTCGATACCGCATTTGAAGATCTAATCGATCCAATTTCCCGGAAACGGGATCAAGATATGATTGAAGCTCTCGTCACTGGTGAAAGTGCTACACGTTTCATAACTCGTCTCATTGCTAAAGATAAGAACATACTTCATGTTGAAATAACTCCTACTGAGATCAAGTTGGAAGGGGAACCTGCAATTATCGCCACTGTGAGAAATATCACATCACAGATGGAGCTAGAGGCTGCTGTGACCGAATTGGAAAACAGGTTTGCAACCCTCTATGACATGTCTCCGGTTGCATATCTCACTTTGAATCGACAGGGAACTATTGAGCAAGTCAATGCTGCCGCTGAGAGCCTTTTGGGATATGAGGCGGAAAAACTGATTGGAAAGTCTCTCTCCGACTTTTTACCTGATCCCGAACTACTCTATGATCCTGGTGCTGATATTGTCAAAGAAGCTCTTCGAGGGAAAAGCATCAGAGGTCTTGAAATTCAGATGAAACGAGGAGATGACAAGGTTATCTGGGCTAATGTTTCATCCAGTCCCTTGACATCTGGAACTGACCGAGTTAATGAAATCGGTTTGACAGCATTCGATGTCACAACCCGCCGTGGTGTTGAACAGCGGCTTCGGGATGAGAGTGCCAGGGCCAATTTGTACATGGAGGTCATGAGTAGTGACCTCAATATGACAAATTCGAATGTCCTATTCGCAATGGAGGATCTGAGTATCTCACTCGACCTTCCAGAACGTCTGCAAGGACTTCTCAAAGAAACTTCTTGGAGTCTTCGCAGCTCTGGAAGGATGATTGCTAACATGGGTGTTTTGATTTCACTTGGTCAAGCGCCACCAGAGAAGGTTGAAACACGTTTGCTTCCACATTTCAATAAGGCTGTAAGGGAGGCAAAGCGAGATTTCTCTTGGAAGACACTGAACATCGAGTCAAATATTGCAGATCATTCATTTGACGTTGTTGGACATGCTTTCTTGTGGTATGTGTTCTTCAACATCATTCATTATTCCGCTAGCGAGGATCCGAACACCACAGTCAATCTCGAGATAAAAGCAGATCTCACCGAAGATGGTGATATGGTTCGGATTGAGTTCTTGGATAGTGGTCCCGGAATTCCAGATGAACAAAAATCCAAGATATTTCGACGCACAGGAGGTCCTGAGGAGCAGCTAGCTGGAAAAGGGCTTGGTCTCACTGTTGTTGACCGATACATCGAACATCTCGGTGGGCGAGTATGGGTCGAGGATAGAGACCCCAAGAAGCCGTCAAGAGGTAGTATGTTTGTAGTGCTTATTCCTGCTTGGAAAGAGGAGCTCAAGATTCCTCCAATCATTTTTTACAAGTCCGACCACTGCGTTTTCTGTGGTCCTGTTCTTGAATCACTGACTTCTATACTGGCTGAGATGAACATCAGTCCATCAACTATTCAGCTCATCAATGTGGATGATCCTGATGCCGAGGTTAGTGAAGATGACCTTCCAGCCCTACCAACTATCCATATGGGTGCGAAACAACTTGCAGGATTTATGTCTGAAGATGATTTGAGAGTTGAAATTACGTCATTACTTTTGATGTCCGGATAATGAATCAACGAAGGTGAAAGAAATGGATTACTTGTTACACCCTATTGGCGAAGTTGAGAAAGACGATTCAGGAATCTATTTGACCATTAATCCTGATATATGGGATGCAACAGTTCACCTTGATCTCTTCTCGCATCTGATTGTTCTTTGGTGGATTCATGAACGTGATACGGAGGAAGACCGTAGTAGATTAATCATGTTCCCACCACGTAACAAGGGTGATGAGGCATCTGGAGCTTTCTCTTGTAGGTCTCCTAGCCGCCCAAATCCAATAGGCCATACTATTGTGAAACTGCTTGAAGTTGATAACACGAAACACCGTCTGAAAATTGATCATATGGATGCAAAGCATGGATCTCCAATTGTCGACATTAAGCCCTATTTACCATCATCTGATAGGGTGGATGATGCACGTGTAGCTCCTTGGTTTGAAGATTTGGAACCCCGGTATACCCAATAAGGATTACATCCCTTCGATGTATTTTTCCAGCAGGTCATCCATGAACTCATTGGTTTTATGTACGATAATCATTGGGTCTTCTGTAATGAACGCAAAACGGTATGTCACTGCTGCTGTAGGCTTCTCCCAAATTATGTAGGTCGGTCGTGTTAAGAAAATGGATTCATACTTTTCACAGACCTTGTCGAAGTGTTCTCTCATACTCTTATGGTCCCTACTCATGTGAATGGTTAGATCAAATGTGTATCGATAAGCATCAATACCAGTGGCCATGTCCCTTAGCTTATCTAGTACGTTGTCAATCCTCTCAATGTACGACTGTTCCTGTCCTTCTTCGACGGACATCTGAACTTCCTCTTCTCTTGATTCGATCATCTCCTCGACATCAATCCGGAAGTTCGTGACCTCACTTCCTACAACTTTGCTATTGGGAACCAACCTCATCGACTCATCCGACATCAAGACTCTTGTGTAGTTCAGAGTCACTTCTTTCACAACCCCTTCCACAGAACCAATTCGGACATAATCACCTACACGAAAAGGGCGGGCTGCAAGCACATATAATCCACTCACAATGTTCCCAAGAGCCTGAGAGAATGCAAGACCTAGTGCTGTACCAAAGATTGCACTAAGCGATAATATGGTTGCGAGATTAGTTTCAAATGCACTGACTACAATCATGACTGCGACGATAAAGAAGATTAATCTTAGAACCATTACAATACCTGTCGCAGCTTCTACTCCCATTCCAACCGCTTTCAGAGACCTCTTTGTCAATCTTGTGATGATGAGGTAGACCACCATAAGAACAAGTAATCCAACTATGAGTAAGGCGTATGGGAGGAACTGCTGCCAGTAAAATTGAAGGAATCCGATTGGGTCTTCAAAGAAATCTGGCGTTGTGGTTATTTGCATTTGACTCGTTCATCTGGGCGAAAATCGGCTATTTGAATTATATCCCCTGTCTTTAGTACGCTTGCTTGATTCTGCGTATTATTAATAGGTGAAAATGTCTAAAAAAAGATGTGATGAATGAGAACACTGGTAGGCGGAGGCCGATTGCATCTTTTCTTATTAAGTTGGCAGTCGTTCTACTATTTCCACTAGGGGCTAGTTTCTCTCCAGGACACATCTACTGGGAGTCAATAATACTAGATACTAGTCCGGATTATCTGATAAATCTAGTTTCATTAATTCCAGCTCCAACTGCAGCTCTTCTCGCAGGTCTCTTCATCATGCTTCCGGGCATTATATTTGAGTGGCAACTTAAATCCGGACCAATCTCTAAGAAAGTAAGAGGCAGGACCGCCCTAGCTTGTTTTCTCAGCTGGGCTATTAGCCTGCTTCTAATACTGTCTTTTGAGCCAATCTATGGAGGTTCACACTATCACACTGTCATCCTATATACCCCAATTCTATCCATCTCATTCTATGTGCTTCTTCCTCTAATCTCTCGAGAAACAACCATTCGAAGTATCTCCAAAAAACATCGAAATCTTGGTTTTGGATTCGTGACATCCACACTACAACGGAAATTCAGGCGCGAGAGAGTACTCTCTGGACTTCTATGGTCTGGTTTGGTATTTGGCCCCTTCATGGCATATTGGGTGGTTTGGTACTGGACTCCACAACTGTATTTTGGATCTCTTTTCTACAGTTCCATCATAGCTTTTGGCGGCGGGGTGCTATTTGAGAGGTTACTCCCCCTTGATTTCAATGTTAGCCTAATCAGCATAGATACTACTATATTACCTGTTATCGCTTTGTTTTCTGCTGTCCGTTTTCTATTCATGCGAGACATCTTCCGGTACCAAAGTGGTGCCATTAAGCGGTCAAGACTAGTATCAATCGCTATTCTAGGCGAATTACTTCCATCCGCTGTGCTAACATCCTTCTCCTTTGTTAGTATAGGAGAGGGATATGTTGGCCCGATTTTCCTCCCGACTCCCATCCTTCCTGTCATAGGATTCTTGTTCATCCGGTTTAGTAGAGTCGTTCCAATAAAAGAGGAACTTTGGCCAGACTATGAATCTAGGATGTGGTTCGAGAAGGAACTCCCTGCCTATGTCCCTGAACCAATAGAAGAAACAATCAAGGTGCCAGTGATGTATCTGCTTGTATCACAGATCCGAAAACATTTGCGAGAGTAGAATCTTGACTATTCGGAATCAAATACAAGTGTCTTAATCACAACTGGGACAACAACATCTTCAATGATTGGATTACCGATATCAACAAAGTCTCCCTCTTTCAGTTGAATCTCATCGATAGAAAGCAATTCGTTTTTGATTCCCGTTTCTCTCTTCATGACATTGCCTACGCTGTTGCCGATATCTGCGTCGAAACACATGAAAATCGGGGTCTGTGTTTTCAACGAGTTTGGCAACGCACTCACAACACCTAATGCAAACTCCTTAAGATTCTCATACGAGGGTTTGACTGCACTATTGAAAGCTAGGATTAAAGGGTCTATGCCCTCAACCAGATCGAATCGCGATAGGGCTCGCTCGATTGAACGCTTGACATCTGTTGCTGATGGTTTTCTAGTATCAATATGAGGTACAACCACAGGTAGATTTCGAAGGGGATATTTGAGTCCCGATGAGAGAAACGTTGTTGAGCCACTCACTTGGAGGCTGAAGTTACCCGCACCAATCACAGTTGCACGAATTCTATGATCTGGTTTTGCAACTGGTAGGTTTAATTCCTCCGCCTTCTCCCTTACAGCTTTGGCAAGAAGGACACCAAGATCATTGAATTCCATGTCCTCACTATGATAGATATATTCAGCCACTCCACCTGAGAATGTGATGCAATCTATTTTCTCATCATATTCAAGTGGTTGTGCCATCATCAACATTGATGTGATTTTAGAAAGTGGTTTTTGCTGGATGCACTCAAGCAGTGCACCCGCTAGAGCTTGCGCTAGTTTCTCTCTCTCTGATTCTGCCAATACCTGTCCTAGTTCTAGGTCTAAACCTGTTTCTGCTGCAAGTTTCTTTCCTGTTTCCTCCAAGCGATTTATACGATAGTCATCATCGAGCGCTATCAACCGCCCACCAACATTGATTGCAGTTGTGGCAACCACACGTCCTCCCTTGCATACAGCTATATTGGAAGAACCTCCACCAATGTCAACGTTCATGATGGTTTCTCCTGTATCTGCAGACTTGGTGACTGCACCTGAACCATAGGCTGCCAAGACACTCTCAAAATTGGGTCCTGCAGTTGCAGCTACGAATTTTCCGGCTTCTCCAGCGAGCGCACTGACTATCCACTCTGCGTTCTCCTTTTTGGCAGTTTCACCTGTTATGATCACTGCTCCTGTGTCCACCTCAGAAACTGCAATTCCTGCATTCTGATAATCTGTTAGAAGTAAGTCACGGAGATGCTCGAAGTCTATGTTCTGCGCATCCTTGAAGGGGGTGAGATGTATCGGACCAGAGTGAAGAATTCTCCTCTCTTTGATTTCAAATTTTTCAGTTCTAGAGTCATCATTCCTTTCAAGAACAATCTGACTGAACACGACATGCGAAGTTGAAGAACCGATATCAACTCCCACACTAGTAAGCTCCTTTCGCTTTGTTTTGACAATCATGGCCGTGTTCACCGTGGAAATATAACGTGCGCGACGATAATCCTCCTTTTAGGTTTACTATAGCGCGCAAGATTCATGGAACGTCCCTGTTTCCAGATGTCTATCGTTTAATTCATATTGCCCTTCATT
>JBHLRC010000063.1:0-18373 GCA_048882965.1 Candidatus Thorarchaeota archaeon | reverse complement strand
ATTGATGAGTTCTTGCAAGCAGGTCCTGCTTCTGTATCGAAGATTGCTGAATCAACCAAGATGGAAACGGACCTAGTCGTCTGGAACCTAATGGGAATGCTCCGTTGGGGCGAAGTTGAGGTTGCAGGTGAAGAGAACGATGAGATGGTCTACGCATTGAAGGAGGTCTGAAATTGGCGGATCCTGTTTCTATTGCAATGGGCCAAGGTAGCTCCTGTTGGGGCTGTTTCCAAAGCCTGGTCGATATTCATCTTCATTTGGCTGATGTTCTCCCTGCACTCGATATCAAATACTGGCAAGCTGTTGCAGACTTCAAGCTTCACCACCTTGAAAGCTATGAAGACAAGTCAATAGTTGTCGGTCTGTACGAAGGAATGGCCCGCACTGAGGAGGACATACATCTCCTCAAGTTGTTGCGTGATAAGTGCCAGATTTTGATTGCATTTGGTTCATGTTCATGCTTTGGCGGGATTCCAGGCCTAGCAAACTTTTCTGATATAGAGGAGTGTTATGATGTCAAGTTCCGTGAGAATGCCACCGTGACTGGTGGTAAGGTTCCAACTGAAAACCTTCCCGGTATTGCTCCTGTGGTGAAACCAAACAATAGCTATGTAGACATCGATATCTACCTACCGGGATGCCCTCCCACATCAAAACTGATACTCACGGCAGTCACCAAGTTACTTGCTGGTGAACCAATCGAGCTCGAACCACACACAGTCTGTCACTATTGTGATCGTGAGAAGAAAGAAACTCCGATTGAAAAAATACTCCGTCCGTATGAAGGGATTGCGGATCCAGACAGATGTCTTCTCGAACAAGGATACATCTGCATGGGCTCCTCCACTTGGGGACTTTGTGAAGGACAGTGTGTGAATAAAGGTGTCACCTGCAGAGGATGCTTCGGTCCTCCGCCCCCCATTATGCAGGACCACGGCGCCAACTCGATGGGAATGCTTGGCACATACGCTCCTCTCCCACCTGAGGAGATAAAGGAACAAGTGAAGGATCCATTGGGATTGTTTTATAGGTTCGACTATGCAACGAGCCATCTCGGAAATATTCGAATCAAACGTGAGGAGGTCAAGAGCAAATGACTGAAAATAAGACGATTCGTATAGACCCAGTCACAAGACTTGAAGGACATGGTTCTCTTACCCTTACACTTGGTAAGGATGGGAAAGTGAAGGATGTGCAATTCAATGTGAATTCAACTCGATTCTTCGAGAAGTTCTTGGAGGGTCGACCTATGGAGGAGGCTCCGCGAATTGCTCCTAGAATCTGTGGTATCTGTCCTATCCCACACCATCTGGCATCAGTGAAAGCTGTGGAGGCTGCATGGGGCATCACACCACCACCAGCTGCAGTCAAGCTTCGAAGGTTGATGATTGAGGCTAAACAACTCTCAAGTCATGCCATTCACTTCTATGCGCTTGCTGCTCCTGACTTCGTGTTTGGCCCCTTTGCTGATCCATCAGTCAGGAACGTTGCTGCGGTCTTAAAACACCTCCCTGATGTTGCTGTTCAAGCAATCAAACTCATGGAATTTGGGCAAGAACTCATCAAGACGGTCGGTGCTAAGGCAATACATCCCACCACTGCAATCCCTGGGGGACAGCTTTGTCCTATGTCTGAAGAAGATAGAGACCTCTGGTTGGGAAAGGTTCCTGAGATGCTTGAGAACATCCACAAGACAGTGGACCTAGCAAAGAAGGTTGTCACAGACTATCTGGATGTCATAACAAAGGTGGCTGTTGTACCAACTTACTATATTGGTATGGCCAATAAAGGTGTCCTAGATATCTACGAAGGAACAGCCCGAGTCATGGACCCAGACGGCAAGATTGTTGCTGACTTTGAAGCCAAGGACTATCGTGACTACTATGGAGAACACATTCCAAAACATAGCTATGCAACACACATCTACTACAAACCAGCAGGGTATCCTGAGGGTATCTGGCGAGCAAACACACTTGCTAGGTGTAATGTTGCAGACAAGATGGCAACTCCACTTGCTGATGCTGCACTCAAGGAAATGCGTGAGTTGGTCGGAAGACCATCGCATCACACATTCGCCTACCACTATGCACGAATCGTCGAGATGGTTCAGGCTGCTGAGTGGATCAAGACACTCTTGGAAGACCCAGAGATTGTCAGCAAGGATGTGAAGCTGGCTGATGTCGAACCCAAGGCTGGTGAAGGTGTTGGGCTTGTAGAGGCTCCACGAGGAATCTTACTTCATAACTACACTAGCGATGAGAGGGGAATGCTCACGAAAGCTAACCTCATCGTCGCGACCAACAACAACATTGCTGGAATCGAGAAGAGCCTGATGGTTGCTGCCAAGCAGGTCTTCGAGGAAAAGGCGCACGAGGGTTTGAAACTACCAGAACCTCTCGTGAAGACCTAGGAGGATTACAAAGAATAAGGAAACGTGAATAACAATGTCCGAAGAAATCCCTGAAGGGCTACTGAACCTCCTCGAAATGGTGGTTCGGTGCTACGACTGCTGACTATCATGTGGTGCTCATCTTGTCATTGTCGACGATGAGGGCCACGAGTTAGTCAGGAAGGAGCTAGTGACCAGCGGCGGATGAAGGCGCGGCCGTAAACGAATGGGCCGGGCTTGACACACCCCGCAAGGGTGCGCGGGTCGCACCTCCTTCCATCCTTTCTCTTTCTAAAGCAAATTTTTGATGATATTTTAGCTAGTAGTCTCTAACCGCATTCCTGGTTGCTTTTTTTAAACATGAGGTGCGTTAGTTGTACCTCATTCTTTCCATTTTTCCAAGAGTGTAATTGTTTAAGTCAACTCAAACCACAGTTCACATGGAATATATTCTTCGGTGATTCAGTTGTGACGATCCCTCTAGGTGCTCAATCACCCATCAGCGACATGTGGGAAAAGTGCGTTGGTGCGGCATTCGTGATACTCATCCTCCTTATTGTAGCACTTATACTCTACCCTCCATTGACAGTATTGATTGCAGTTGGAATCTTTCTCGTGGTGTTATTTGTGTGTGGTACAGTTTGTTTGGGTCTTGTTGATTCAGCACGAGAAGCATTCGAATACGCTTAATTCCGAAGTGCACAACGAACTTGTCGAATTTAAAATGCCCCACACGCATGCGCCAGTCGATCCTCCTTCCATCCCTCTTATTCTAGTATTGAACTAGGGAATATTGAAAGAACACTTCACAATCGATGAACATAACAGGAGCATGAAGTCGAATAGACGATGAAGTTGACTATATGTCATGCATTCTTTGGGACTTCATTAGTCGCTTCTCGAGGGAAGTCTGTTTCTCTACTGCTGAGGAGTTGATTGTGGTCTTTTTGATTCCTCTGTCACATGCTTTGGATCATGGATGATTGCGCCACATTTACGACAAGGAGCTGTACCTTCTGGACTCAAGTCTTGGTATCGATACGGAAATACTGCGCCACAAAATGGACATGGTTGCGGTGGTTGGATATGTGTTCGCCTTGAAGTTACTGACCTTGAAGGTGGTGTATATCCTCGGAGCAGCACATCGCTCTCCTTAAACATCCCCCCGATTGCTTTTCCAAAGATACCATCGACGATTGAGAGAGATGCAATCTGAATCGAGATGAATATTCCTGGAGTCATGCCTGTTGTCAAGAACTGCAAAAGCGCTGTAACAGGCAGATTTACAATCACCAGAACAAGAAACAGTACAAAACCATGACCAATGAGACTCTTCCAATGTTGCCTTACCTCGAAATCCCATAGCCAGCTACACAACATCCCATTAACCCAGCCCCAAGTAAGGAAGACCAAGGCGAACCAAATAATAAAACCAAGGAATGATGCGAAGATAATCAACATTGGTAGCAAAACTACTAGAACAAAGGTAGCAACTACCATCATGATAGAGAATACAAATCCATGGATCAAGTATTTCCCAATTCTATCGAGTACTGAATATTCGTGGCGTATTGACATGCTCTGTTGTTCATTTTCCAACATATGTAGAATTGGCCTTCTGAACCTTGTCAACATACTATCCATCACGAGTGGACTTAAGTGTTATCCAGAATTGTGGATGAAAGCGCGGCTGCAAAGAAACGAGCTGTGTCTGACACACCCCACGAAGATACGATGGTCGCATCTCCCTCCATCCTTTCTCTTTTCATCAGTAATTCGTAATCCTATCTAATACTGCGAAGCATATCTTCTAACCAGATTTCAGGATATGTTTTGAACTTACGTGGAGGATAGCATAGCCATGTGTCTATTGATTTCAACATTTTATTCTTCTGTACTTCAACTGAGATTTGTCTTGCCTCCTCAATTGAATCTACGGTAAAGCTAGCAAAAATGATGGGCTCATTCGCTGATACCCAATAGAGCCAGAATTCCTTTGGGTACTCTCTCTGGAACCAGTTCACAACATCTTCATGGTCTGTTTCTTTGGGATTGTACTCAGATGCAAGAAAGAACCTAACTGCTCCAGCCGCTGCAGTGTTCCATCGTATAGTGAATATTAGACCTTGATCTTCGCGGAGCTTGTTTAGTATGTTTCGAATTCTCCGTGCTGTTAGGTTTGTTCTCTCTGCAAGTTTACTAATTGGCATCCTCGCATCTTCGGCTAGATGCTTCATTACTCTAAGATCTAGCGGTTTGAACTCAACAGACTTTCCATGGTATAATTGATCTGTTATTACTTGATGCATAGTCACCTTCTCGACATGGTCAAGTCTTCTAAAGAAGGCACCAAGCTCGAGAATCCCATCTGCCCCGATGTAGTCTGAAATAACCAAATAAAATCCCCTTTCTTTTGTCGCGATAGGATTGACTTCCCCGACCATCTCATTTTCTCCGACTGATTCTAGGAACTCAATTGGTTCTTCATTGCCATCCGTTTCAATAAGCGTCATGGCAATATTCGCATTCATCGAATTCAACGCGGGACGAATCGTGAACGAGTAAAGTGTGCCGTTCTCTATGAGTTTCTCAATACGTTTCCTAACTGCATTAGCTGTAAAACCACACTTCAAGCTAAGTGTTTGATAGGAACTTCTACAGTCTTTGTCAAGTTCAGTTAGTAATTGCTTGTCAACTATATCCATGATGCAATCATTGCAGAGGTGATTTTCTCCGAAATAATAGTTCCGTTCCATCCGAAGAATAGTGAATTCTTCTTTTGACGGACAACACAACATTTATAAACTGACTAGTCGGTTTATTTTAATAATAAAAACCGCCCAGTCGGTTTAATTAGTTAGAAGGAAGGTAACAAAATTGGCTCTACTTTCAAGAAACGAAACAAAATCCGATAGTGCGTCTGTGATTGCTCAGCAGGCCACTATAGTTGTCCCTGACTCTGAAACGATGAGTAAGACTGAGGTTCTTCAGACATCAGATTCAAAGCCTGACCAGACTCGTGACTACATGAAGATCTTTGGCGGACAAGCTTTCTCATTAGTTGGGAGCGCACTTGTTCAGTTTGCACTTGTTTGGTGGTTGACTTATACAACGGGGAGTGCAGTTATTCTCTCCTTGGCTACGATGATGGTAATCCTACCTCAGATTTTGGTCAGTCCATTCTCTGGAGCGTTGGTCGATCGTTGGAATAGAAAACGAGTTATGATTTCCGCAGATGCGCTTTCTGCTCTAACAATTGTTGGACTTTCATTCCTCTGGTCGATGGGTGTAGTTAATTTCATACATGTATTTGCGGCCATGGCAATCCGATCAACACTGAGCAGCTTCCAATGGCCCGCTCTACAGGCATCAGCAGCTCTGATGGTTCCTAAAGAACATCTCTCGAGAGTAAATGGCCTCTATCAGTCTTTACAAGGCCTAGCCAAAATAGCTGCTCCAGCACTAGGAGCCATGCTTCTAGTTCTTTTGCCAATACAATTCACAATCCTGATGGATGTCGTAACAGCTGCAATGGCAATACTACCACTAGTATTCATCAGAATCCCTCAACCTCCTTCCACTTCCTTAAAGACCAATTCTGGTGTTTCTGGAGTTGCCCGAGATATAATCACGGGATTCTCTTACATGAAGAACTGGAAGGGTGGCAGGTTCATAACAGTTGCTTTAATGATGACTAACATTGTCCTGATTCCTACCTTTGCTCTTACTCCACTTCTCGTACTGTTGCACTTTGCAGGTGGTGCAATCGAGTTAGCTTGGATTGAGTCCATGATGGGTGTTGGAATGGTATTGGGAGGGATCACACTTGGTGTTTGGGGTGGATTCAAGAGAAGAATGCTCACTGCATTGGTCGCAATTCTAACAGCTTCAGCAAGCATCGTAGTGGTTGGGCTCGCACCTGCAAATCTTATACAGCTGGCAATAGTTGGAATGTTCATTGCTGGAATGATGATTCCGTTGGCTAGTGGTTCAATAATGGCAGTCGTGCAGTCGATTGTACCTCCAGAGCTGCAAGGTCGTGTATTCACTGTCCTCATCAGTCTGGGTCCAGCAATGACACCAATCGGTCTGGCATTAGCAGGAGCAATTGGTGAAGCCTTTGGTATCCAAGCTTGGTATCTAGTTGGAGGAATCATTCTTTCAATAATCGGAATCTTCGGTGGAATGAATAGGTCCATAATGAATCTTGGTGAGATTACTTCTGACCTGGATTCTGATTGATTGCTTATTGCCTCTGAGAAATCAGAGGCAAATCCCCCGCTAATACATAATACTTATATTAAACCGACTGGTCAGTTTAAAACAAAAGGAAACGATGTGTAAGAAATGTCTCCCAAAGTATCAGATGAACACAAGACCATGATGAAGGAGAAGATCCTATCAGCAGCCCTATCATTGTTTTCAAAAAAGGGCTACCATGAAACATCCATGGACGACATTGTCGATAAGAGTGGGTTTAGTAAAGGTGCCATCTACGGTTATTTTGACAGCAAAGAAACCCTTTTTCTTGAACTCCAGAAGAATTTCGCTACAATCAACTACAATCAACTCAAATCAGTGATTGATAATGAACCAACTGCCCTAGCAAAATTGGAACGAACTGCTGATTTGGTCTTTGCATCTATGTGCGAAGTTTCAGAGGAGATGTGTCGAATGGACCTAGAGTTTCAGGTTGCCTCATCTAGACTTCCAAAAATGAGGAAACAACACAAACAGCAACAGATGGCTGTTATCAAGTTACTCGAGGATGTGATATCTGAAGGAATTGAAACTGGAGAATTTCGAAAAGATGTTGATGCAAATAGCCTTGCAACAATTCTGATAGGTGCTATAGGAGGTCTCTCGAATCTACTAGTGACGGCTGGATTTAGTTTTCGATGGGAGAATATAAAGAACACACTCGTTTCAACAGTCCGAATAGGCATTGTGAATTAATAATCACCATAGTTGAGTTGACTCATGTTGGTTGGATTAAGCTAAATCAATCTCCAAGACAACAAGCCTCCTTCACTCGTTTCGCCCTGTTTTTGTAGAAAAACGAAAGGACTGGTTCACTTTTTCTAAAAAAACCTAGATGCAATGAAGAAAAACAAACCCGCGCGTTAAGGAGAGATAATATTGGTTCAGGACATGTCCGTTCTGATAATAATGACTTCAAATAATACAGATTATCGAGCTAGGCAATTTGATTTGAAGAATCTTATACTGTTCATCGGAATTGCGTTCGGATGGACTTGGTCATTCAATGCATTGTTCATCTCAGGATTTCTACAGATGCCTGCTGATCTTGGTACATCTGGTACAGATGTAGCTGCATTGATCTCAATGCTTGCTGTTCTTCTTCCTATGCCATTTGGGCCTACAATTGGTGGTTTCATTATAGCCGGCAAGACGAGGGGGCGAGAAGGCGTTAGGGAATTATGGAAGAGGTTCTGGAGTCGTCGATTCACAATCGTTTGGCTTGTGGTTATCCTTGCGTTCTATCCGCTTTTTTTCCTACTAATGAGAGGAGTTGGATTTTTCCTCGGTAGAGTGCAACCTGATCTTATTTGGTTTGGCAATCCTTTGATTCTATTAGTTCCCTTCTTGGCGAGTTGTCTTCATGGTGGACTAAGTGAGGAATTTGGTTGGCGTGGCTACGCACTTCCAAACCTACAAGCTCGATTTGACGCCACGACTTCGTCTGTAATCTTAGGGGTCATTGAAGGGTTATGGCACATGCCCCTTGCATTCATACCGGGTCTTGTTGGATGGGAGGGACGTGCACTCATCATCTTCTTCATCTGGTGGGTTCCAGTGTCAATTACAAGGACTTGGGTGTTTAACAACACTAACGGTTCTGTACTGGCTGCAGTTTTGTTCCACTCCATGGGTAATACAGCCAGTGATATTGTTCCTATCAATATCATTCATCTCGTGTCGGGTGGCATGGGCTACTTCTTCTTGCTGCTGTTCTGGATTCCTATAGTCTTAGCTATTATCTTGGTTTTTGGTTACAGAAGCCTTGTTCGAGTCAAGAAATCGCGTCTTGATGTTTCTGTCAATGTCCCAGAGGTTAGCAGTTAGGGGTTTTCGCAGGAGTGCATTGCGCACTCCTTCCATTCTTTCTTATTTTTATTTTAATGAGCTTCAATTATCCCATTTACCAGCAGCACGAAGCTTCTCCACTTTTTCATCAGCAGATTGTTTCAGGGAAACATAGTCTGTCTTTGCAACTCGATTCAAAGGCATCTCAGAGATTATCTCAACATGCGACGGACGTTTGTATGAAGCCATTCCTTTCGCTGCCTCATGGACCTCGTCTGGCGTGATAGTCTGTCCAAACTTTGGAACCACAAACGCAAAGATTGCCTCAGTATAGACCTCATGCTTCACACCGACACAAGCAACACTGGCTACCTTCTCCTTCAATTCATTGGCTATGAAATTTTCAACCTCGGTTGGAAACACATTGTACCCCTTTGGTTTGATTATGAGCTTGGTCCGACCAGCTAGATGAAGTCCTTTCTCATCATAACTACCATAGTCGCCGGTATACAGCCATCCATCCGTTGAGATTGTCTTTCGAGTCGCTTCTTCATCGTTCACGTAACCAAGGAATATCTGCGGACCTCTGAAGCAGATTTCTCCGTTCTCTCCTGGTGGTAATTCTTTTCCAGCTTTCCCATCAGGAAGAATCGGCTCTCTGATTGAGATAGGCGTGATGGGCATTGCATACCCAACTCCAGCTAGGATGTCATCCACTGTACCATCGAGAGGTGTGTAAGTGCAGAATCCAGAGGTTTCAGTCAGTCCTAATCCGGTTCCGAATCTAGGAGTCATCTGTTGTAGCTGCTCCAAAAATTGGCGGGAAACTGCCTGTCCACCATAGAGTCCGAACTTTAGACTAGAGAGATCGAAGTCTGAGTAATTCGGTAAACGCCACTCCATAACAAAGAGAGCGGGGATTTGACCAAAGAGTGTAACCTTGTACTTCTGAATCGCTTCCAATGTGAGTTCGGGATTGAAAATGTGAAGGACCACACACCTGCCACCGACGAACCATGGTGTCATCAGTTGTTCTGCTTGGCCTCCGACATGACTTGGTGGCAGATTCACAAGCATCGTATCCTCTTCACGCATATCGAAACCCATTCCTAGAGTCAGGTTTTGTGATGTGATTCCACGATGAGAGAGAAGCGCAGGTTTTGGAGCTCCTGTAGAGCCTGTTGTATATATCACCTGGCACCCATCGGTTTCAACAATGCTTGCTTTTGCTTCATTATACTTCTTAGTTAATTCTGGAACATTCCCCGATAGAACTTCTATAGCTAATTCTTCAGATTCTTTTGCTAAGGCGAAAGCTGATACTGCTCCTTCATTGCACTCATCTGGTTCTGAAAATTGGATGAAATGCTCTACAAATGGGCAGCTCTTCCTGACAGCCATACCCAGTGCTCCGAAGTCAGCATGCTCAGTTTTCCCTAGATGGCAGTAGACTTTAGCCTTCACCAAAGTCAAGCAACGGATGACTTCATGGGGTTTCAGCCGCAAATCAAGAGGAACATGAATCACTCCAATTTGAAAACACGCGTATTCTAGGAAGATATGTTCTGGAAGAAATGGTAAGGACGTGGCGAGGAAATCTCCCTTCTTTAACCCCATCTCAGTCAGCTTGATCGCAATCGCAGTTGCTGATTGGTGGATATCTTTCCATGAGAATTCTCTTCCATCGTTCGCACAAATGAGTCCAATCTCATCAGGTTTCTCATTCGCCCATTTTTCGATTACTCCATGGACTAAGTGCCGATCTGCAAAATCAGTTTCATATTGCTCAAGTGTGCACATTGGCACACCATCTTTCTTCTCAATCTGGGTCATTGTCAGTCACTTAGCCAATGCTGAATGGAAGATAAAAGACTTCTCGCAGGTTAAAAGCCATCACACAATTCAAATTTGCACTAGTCGCTTTTCCATCCATCCTTTCTCTGTTCGTTTTAAAGATCATTGCGAATCTCGATGTTCTGAGTCGGTCAGAGCCACTAAGAAAGAGTCTCATAAACTGAAGTAAATGAAGGGATTCTATTATCAAAAATCGTAATCGAAAAGTTTCGCTACAGGTCCAGCAAACTTTCTGATACTTTCCTTCTCATCATCTGTATACTGTACAGAATAATATGAAGGTGGTCGTAAAGATTCTACATACTCTTGCTTTCTTTTGAATTTAGAAACATCCAATTCTGCGTGTTCGAATATTCTGTCAATCGTTTCAGCAGGCGACTCACAAAGCGTTTCGTATTTGACGACAATTGCTGCCTTTGCTAGCCTCTGGTTTTGTTTCAGAGTCTTGTGAACATATGAGTAAACAGAAGCCCAATATTTCGCCCATCCTTGGACATAGGTTTCCTTTGAAGTCCAATCTTTTCTGATTTCCTGCACGAGTTTAGTATTATCAAAGTTAATGCAGAATTTTGCTGAACCAAACTCCCTGTGTCCAATGATTTTTGTCCAGTCGAGTAAGCGTGGGTCTTGTCTTTCCATTTCGCAAAAGATTGTGTCCTGCTTTGAGAGAGAAGCTATATGGTCAAATGGATTTCTGATAATGATGAGGAATTTCACATCAGGGAAGATTTTTTGTATATATCCCATTCTTGAAACATTGTAATTATTCTTAGCAGCGTATCTCGTAGCATTTTGGTCCATGAGTAGTTTCCGTATGTGAGTCCGATAGAACTTTTCAAACTCCGAATTGTTGACATCTTCAGTCATAATATTGGATTTTGACTCGTCCACGATTTGATCGAAATATCTTTGCCAGAATATTTCCTCAACAGCTTCAGGACTGCTTCTGTTAACCATTATGCGGTCTTTGTGAATCCGCTCTGTGTGTGAGAGCATAATGGGTGTCTTGTCAGCAATCATTTGTGTCCAGTGCGGCGTATATGGCAAAACCATGTGGAGATATCTGTGATGCGCCACATCTGGATGCGTGCTAAGCATCTCTAGTGTTATGGTTGTTCCAGCCCTGGCTAAGCCCGTTACATAAATAGGTCGGTCAACGTGATACGCATCTAGATTCTTTCCAGATTTTGATGATTCAAGAGAGTCAAGTGTGTCTGCTAGGGAAGGCACTGATTTTACTAATCTGGCTATGTAGTACATTGGAGTAGGAAAGTCAAATTGGGCCTTATCGCTTTCTTTTCTCTTGATCTTCAATTTATTTCAACCTACGATTATATTAACAAAAGACCTCTCTCCCGTATGACTGAGAGAATCTTGTCTACTGATTCTTCGACTGTTTCTTTGTCAGTTTCTACAGTAATGTCTGGATTGAGTGGTTCCTCATAGGGATCATCAATACCTGTAAAATGCTTTATTTCTCCTGCTAATGCTTTCTTATAGAGTCCCTTTGGGTCTCTTTCAATGCATACAGCCAATGGCGCTTTAACAAATACTTCAAAGGTATTCTGTATCTGTTCTTTTGCATAAGCTCTTGTTTCCCGGTATGGTGAGATTAAAGCAACCACAACAATGACTCCATTGCGCGCCAACAACTTTGAACAGAATATCACCCTTCGATTGTGTTCATTCCTGTCTTCCTTAGAGAATCCCAAATCTCGACTCAATCCCTTACGGATCTCATCTCCATCCATGACTTCTATATATCTAGCCTTTTCCAGTCTTCTTGTTACTTCTTGTGCAATCGATGTTTTTCCGCTACCTGATAAGCCAGTTAGCCAAATACAAAATCCTTGTTCCATTGAAATCAATCCTGTTTGTTGCTATTTAATGAAAGGGTCGTCAAAGCTCAGTATTGTTTTTGCAACCTCTTCTCTCATCATATCAAGAGGCGGCGGGTTGCCTTTTGCTAGAAGTGCCCTGATCTTTCTTCCTGCGAAATTCACTATATCATCACCACTGTGTGGACAGACCTTATCATTCGCGATACTCCCACATTTCTTGCAGTAGAAGAATGATCTGAATTTGATGGGTGTTATCCCAAGATTGGGATAGTCGTCAAAAATGACATGTGCATCAAATGGACCATAGTAGTCCCCAACTCCAGCATGGTCTCTGCCTACAATGAAATGAGTACATCCAAAGTTCTTCCGCATGATTGCGTGATGAATTGCTTCCTTTGGTCCTCCATATCTCATCTCGGTATGGAGTACAGACATGGTTGTGGATGATTCAGGATAGTAATTCCGCATTAGTGCTTTGTACGACTCAAGGATCACCTCATCCCGGAAGTCGCCGCTCTTCTTCTTTCCAATTAGGGGATTTATGAAGAGTCCATCAACAATTGAGAGAGCAGTCTTCTGAACATATTCATGCCCTAGGTGTGGAGTGTTCCTCGTCTGAAAAGCCACAACAGTCTTCCATCCCTTCTCTTTGAATAGCTCTCTAGTCTCTGCTGGGGTGCGAGTATATTCTGGGAACGGATTACCAATATCATTGAGGAAAGTTATTTTCCCTCCCACCAATGTATCTTCTAATCCATTAATCTTTTCAACTGCTGGATGGGCTGCATCTGTTGTTTTGTAGACGGATTCCGCAAACGTGCTTCTGTCAAAGTTATAGAATTCGTCGATTCTTAGAATTGCGATTGGATTCCCATTGAGTAGGATTCCAACTTCGTCTCCTACACCTCGCCCGTTAAGGTCCTCCTTATCAATGTCCATGATAATTGGAATAGTCCAAGCTGTGCCATCTGCTAGACGCCCATTCTTTAAAACGCTTTCAAAGTCATCTCTTGACAGGAATCCCTCGAGTGGACTAAAGACTCCATGGGCAATGTTGTCAATTTCTTGAGCTGTTTCGTTGTTGACCGTTATAGAGTGTAGTTCAGAGAAATCGTCGAGTAACTTAGCTTTTTCCCCTTTGGAAGCTGTTAGATCTACCAGTTTACCACCATGAGGAGTAATCATCGAATCATTTCCTTTAGGGACTGAGATGTAATCAGCCGCCTACATAAAGCTCGAACCAATAGAGGTGGTTAATAATGGTTTTGCCGGCATTGGAGTATTTTCAAAGCGAATGATGTTAGTGGTGCATATCAATCGCTGAAAGAATGAGAAGCAACCAAGATGAAAAAGAAGTGAACTAGGGGATATCAGTATCCCCTTGTTCTAGAACTGCGATAGTGCTCCTCTCTTGCGGACATATCTCTCGGTATACCTGAACAGCAAACCTCCAATAATGACGAAGACTATGTCCAAGATTATCAGAGCCACTACTGCATTGAGGGCACCTGAGTATGCAATACCTTCCATGAGGAATCCTCTAAAACCCTCAACGCTCCATGTCAATGGCGAAGCTATCGCGAAGTATTGGAGCACTGAAGGAAGGACTGCAATGGGATATGATATTGGTGCCACCAGAAGTAGTGTGGATGAAAGCAACTCAACTATCATCCAACCCTGCTTCGCTGTCAGGACTATGCAGACCACCGTAAAGATGAGACCCTGCATTCCAATCACCGAGAGTCCCACAATCATCAGAGCCGGAACAATCCCCCACCAATTTAACGCAACACCAAACAGCAGGATTGAAACTGTGAGTTGTAGGATAACCCCCAAACCCCCATGCTGCAGATTGTGTAGCATCGAACCCCAAACAAGGGAATCCCTTCTCATTGGTGTCGTCATTAGAGTTTCTAAGGTTCCTACGTTCTGTTCTCTTCGCAGTGCAAACCCAGTACCCCACATTAGGCTAATTGCTAGACCTGTATATGAACTGCCTAGTGCAATGTAGGTGACCCAGTCAGAGGTTCCTACTAGTCCATTAAGAGATGCAGATTCAGCACCACCAGTAACAGCTGCACCTGCCACAATTAAAGGGATGAACCAGATAAATGGCATTACAATAAACCAGAGCACACTCAGCGGATAACTGAATTCTACTTGCCACTGTTTGAGAGCAAGAGCATTTATTGCTCGGAGTTCTGCACGCCATCCTTCCCTATTCCACATCTTGTGGAAGACAGTTCCTTTCTCTTGTTCCATCTAAAATCCCCCCATGTGGCCGCGTTGCTTCGTCCATTTCTCTGCAAATTTGAAACAAGCAAGTCCAATAGACCAGAATAGTACTACCAATCCACCAAGAATTATTAGTGTCTGCAGGAAGCTCAGCAAATTCCAGAATCCCGTTATCGCTATTTCTCTTATGGTGATAATACCTAACGTTGTCGGGATCAGATATGCAGCAAACTGCACGGGTCTTGGTAGTGCATTGATTGGATAGTTAACTGGAGAGATCATATAGGTAGTTTCAGAAACCAACTCAGATAAGACACTGGGATCTTTGAATACAAGTATCAGACCTGCGACCATGAATCCAAATCCGTACAAGCCGATAATCATTACCAAGAGGATAATGATGGTTGGTAAGATAGCAGTAACTGCGTATGATACTCCAAAGACTAGTGTAGAGAGTAAGAAGAGTATAACTGCTTGAATTGTACCCTGGATTGAATCAGAGAATGCAGCACCCAATAGAATACTGATTCTTGGAACAGGTGTTGAGAACAGTGGTTCTAGAGTGCCACTGAATTGCTCCCATCTGAAGTTGTTTCCAATTCCCCAGATTGAATTATCCATATACATATAGACAAACCAACCGATGACGACAAATTGAATGAAGTCATCATACCCCGAGATTTCTGTGAAGTGGGCAGTTGTTTCAAGACCACCTACTGCTGTTGCCATCAAGACATAAGGTGCGAACCACAGGATTGGTAGAAAGCCCCAGATTAGAATATTAGCAGGATATCTTACAGCTATCCGCAGATTCTTGACTGCAAATACTCGAGCAGCTGCCCAGTCCATTGCTCGAGGTTTGAAGGTCTCCAAATACTCACTGATCTCATGATTGGTGGTATCTTGTTCTTTCTCCAGGAGCTCTGTCAATCCTCAATCCTCCTTCCAGTCAACTGAAGGAATACATCATCAAGTGATGGTTCCTTGATTTCGAAGTGCTCAACTTTGCCTGACTTCGTATCCTTTAGATAGTCAAGTAGTGCGTGCGCCATCTCATATCCATTCTGTGCAGTGACAATCAATTCAGAATGACCATTCCTTGTGTTCATAGAAGCTGACATCACATGCTCCATTTTCTTGATGGACTCAATATCCGGAGTACCGACTACTTTCATATGAAGACTATCGTAGTCTCTTACTCCTTCCTTGAGTTCGTGTGGTGTACCAAAGCTCCTGATTTCTCCCTCGTTGATTAGCGCGATCTTATCACAGAGCATATCCGCTTCATGCATGTAATGAGTGGTCAACAGGATGGTCTTGTTTCGGAGCTTCTCCTGTATGTACTTTCTGAGGTCAGATGCAAAGGTTGGATCCAATCCTTGAGTTGGCTCATCGAATAACAAGATTGGCGGGTCATGTATGAGAGAACGGGCGAATACTATCTTCATCCGCATGCCATGTGAGAGGTTCTCAGCTTTCTCGTCTGCCTTCTCAAGTAGGCCCATTCTTCCTAGGAGTTCATCTGCTCTTTCCTTTGCTTCGCTAGTTGGCATCCTGTATAGCTTGGCAAAGAAGATCATATTCTCTCGCGCACTTAGTTTCCAGTAAATACTTCGCTCATTTCCTTGACATACCCCCATTGATGCTCGGGCGTACGTGGATTCCTTTAGTACATCATATCCGTTCACTCTGGCAGTTCCAGAGGTCGGTAGGACTAAGGTTGCGAGGCATTTAATCAACGTGGTTTTACCCGCTCCGTTGGGACCAAGTAAACCGTAGATCTGGCCCTTTGGAATATCGAGTGAAACCGACTTGAGAGCCTCTACCTTCTTCCTCTCGGTAGGAATGATGATTGCCTTCCTCTTTATACTGATGAAGGTCTTTGATAGGTTCTCTATTTCTACAGCGTTACTTGGCAACGTTTAGTACCTCCCCCAATTCGGGTGAGTCATTGTCGGTGTTCATATAGCCCATTATGTTCACTCAGGTCTTGCTGAACCCGAGTGAGAAAATATCGCACGGGGGTTCATTCCCGTCTAAGTATTGTGAGCATCTGAAACACCCTATATCGGGCGGTATGCTTTTACTATATGAATTTTTCCAGTCAAGTAGAAGGAGACTCTATGTTTTCTTTATGCTATTCATTTGCTCTAACGTCTGATTTACATTCGAACAAAGAATATGATGTGTTTTTCCTGCTGAAAAGTTACTATATTTCATTTGTATTGTGAGGAGTCTGTGAAAATGGAAAGGAAGCACGCTATTGTATTAGCAATGTCTTTCATTATTGTCGGAATGATGTTCTTTTATGTTGACACACCGATTGTTTTGAAACAAGAGGTAACTTCAGAGAATGTATCATCACCGCGAGATGTAATCGAAATGGCTGAAGGACCAGTTCCTCAGGAACCACTTCGTCTTAATGTGATAAGTAATCCAAGCTTCGAAGATTGGAACTCCATGGATGAAGTTCCCACGGATTGGCAAGTACAGACAAGTGCCTATCAGTTTGGTGATCGTGCTTATACTGAGGTAGTTGCAAATGGTGTCTATGCTGGCTATGTCGCGGGACAAGGGGGTCCTGGAGCTTCTGCAAGTTCATACATTACCACTGGAAACATTCCCCCATCAACAAATGACTTGTTGGAACCTGGTCTATCCTTGAGTTTCAATTGGAATGCCCTTGCAGTTCCAGATTTGCAACTTGGTTCCGAAGTATATCTATATCTAGTAACAAACGGTGGTCTAGGTTATCGCTACTTCAATTATCATCTACGTACTGGGACTACACTCTACACGAATGATACGCGTCACGTTCATTTTGTTGGGAATGACACAGTCAATCAATGGAATAGCTTCGATAGAAATATCACTGAAGATTTCATTGCAGCTTTTGGATTGGGACAGCTAACGAGCACAGACTACATATCAAGTCTCTATTTCTATGCAGCGTCACCAGCTGGAGCAACAGATATGGTGCGTATGGTCTTTGATGATGTAGTCCTTTACAATAGCACATTCTCAGGATTTCTTAGTAATGGAGATTTTGAGACCGGCACAGGAAATTCTTGGTTTACATATCAATCGACACTTGGTCATGTTGAGCAGAGTCCTGATAGTACTGTAGGTAGTCATTCAGTTAATATAACAGCACCACAGGTTTCCCTAGGAAGTGGATGGGCTAGGTGCTACCGATATCTTAGCCCCGCAGCATATTACTATGCTTTGGTACCCGGAATGACAACAATCCGAACTGACTGGAAATATAATGACACAGTTGGCGCTGGAGCTGGACAGTATGCGTATCTAAGATTAACATTTCAAAATTCATCGTATTACTATGTGCATTACTATTTTGGTATTGGAGATGACACTATCCACCTTGCTAATGATACATCAAATTATTATGTCAAAGTTCCAGGATTTGGAGTGAGAGATGCCTGGCAAACCTCTGAATTTGATCCCTACGATGTCATAAGTCAACTTGGGTTTGGTAACCTGCCTCTGACACAACTAAGTTTCTATGTCTATGAAGGTCAGCCTGATTCGACTGTTGAATTATTGATTGATAATTTCAATATACTATCATCTCCTGCAAATGATCCAACATTTGAATTTGAAAACACACCTTTGTTTGATTCACCATTTCTCGGATGGTCTAGATCGTACTATACTGCAGGTGCGGTGACTAGCACTCCAGATTCTCACAGTGGATCGTCTGCTTGCAATATCACAACAGTCGGACAACAAGCCGGGATTTATCGTGACTCCATCTATACTGAATTTGATAACAAGCTTGCAACCGATTTTTGGTGGAGATTAGACCATATTGATACGTCTGGTGTCGCTGGAACCTACATTCAATTTGAATTCTCTGATACTACTCAATTCTACCATATTCGATATATGTTGGGGAAATCACCCTCTTTTCCAACACCGAATTCAACCTCTATCAAGCACGTGCTCGCTGAAAACATCAATCAGATTGGTACATGGAATAATCTTG
>JBHLRC010000062.1:0-18560 GCA_048882965.1 Candidatus Thorarchaeota archaeon | reverse complement strand
TGTCATAATCACAGGTGCTGGTGAAAAAGCCTTCGTTTCGGGAAGTGATATCACCGATTTTGTGGGAAGAAACTCCAAAACCATCCGTTCTGTTGTTGATCCCAGCCGAGATATTGCTGAGTACTTGCGATTGATGACCAAACCTATTATTGCGGCGATTAATGGCTATGCGCTTGGGGGAGGTTGCGAGTTAGCGTTAGCGTGTGACATCCGGTATGCATCAAGCAATGCAAAACTAGGTCTTCCAGAAATAAACCTTGGAACGATCCCCGGGAATGGGGGAACAGTAAGACTTGCAAGGCTTGTTGGTCTTGGTACTGCTAAGGAGCTCATTTTAACTGGCGGTCTCATAGATGCTGAGGAGGCACTGCGAATTGGACTTGTGAATAAGGTCTTCAATTCTCAAGATGAACTTCGAACAGGTGTTTTGGCACTTGCGAGAAAGTTAAGTCAGATGCCCGGAGTTGCGCTTGATCTGGCAAAGCAGTCCTTACAAAAAGCCTGGGAAGTTCCACTTGATGAACATCTTGCTTTTGAGCTCGATGCATTCTGTCAGACCTTTGATACAGAGGATAAGAATGAAGGTGTGGCTGCTTTCCTTGCGAAACGTAAACCAGAATTCAAACACAAATGAAACAGATCTTTGCTACTAAATTATGCATTTGAAATCTGCACGTGACCCGCCTCAAGGATTACAAGGTCTTTCTTAACTAGAAGTTCAATGTGCTTTTCTATCATGAATCTTTCGAATAAGAGATAGACTGGATGAGGAATTCGGGGATAAATGATTGGTCTGCGAGCTAGCTGTTCTATATTGTCAAATCCATCTGCGATAAGCTTGAGGATTTCCTCATCCCTTTCTTCGAAATATGCCAGATATCTCTTGAGTTTCTCTTCAAGACTCTCAGTTACTGGGTCCAGAAGGTGGCTACTTATTCCCATCTTTGGTTCTAGGTCTATTATATGCTCGATAGACCGTTTGAAGTCCTCTAGATTACTTACTAGATTCCCGTACCAAGGACCGAACTCAGTGAGGTCTATATCGACTAATAGTATCTTTTCAACTCCGTTAATACCAAAACACGTGTGATCGTGTGTGTGGCCAGGTGAGTGAATAGGTATGAGCTGCACCTCACCACAGTCTATTGGCTTATTGTCACGAAAGGTTTCATCTACAATGTAGTCATTTTGCACATGAGGTAATCTGGCATTCAGGAGGCTAAGCCATTGTTCTTTTTCCTCTGTCCTTTCAATACCAATGTATTTCATCATGGTCTGAAAACTTTCGACTCCTTCCCTAGCCAAAGGGTGACACAAAATTTGACAATCGGATGTTTTCCGGAAATATGAAGCATACCCCTTGTGATCTGCATGAAAATGCGTTAAGACAACGCGGTCCAGGTCTTCTGGTTTATGACCTAAATCCTTGAGAGTTGAAAAAACTTGAGTTGGACTAGATCCCGCATCAACAAGAGTGAGTATCTCATCATCAACTAGCAGTGTGTTTGCTTCTGGAAAACGAGCATTATTCGCTCCTCTTACGAGATGTACCTTAGGTTCAACCTCAAGATGCGTTGGATAATCAGACATCACATCACCACTATTTCAATGCTAAATAACTGTCTTGGTAGGACAAACTATATGCCCTGTTGTTCACTCATTTGGTATTGGTGATTTCAATGAGTGACCGACTCTTTGCGATTTTTGATATTGGAACAACAGGCACACGCTCAGTACTCGTAGACGAGGAAGGTCGGGAAATAAGTAAAGCATACGAGGAATATCCTCCAAAACCAAAGGATGTTAAAATCCATGAACAATTGGCTGACACCTATTGGCGTACTTCCGCCAATACAATGCAGCGAGCTCTCGCAGGCTGTAAGCATGGTCCAGATGCAATTGTAGGCGTGGTAGTTTCAACTACTAGAGATTCAATAACTCCTATAGACAAAGATGGTAATGCGTTGGCTCCTACGGTGACTTGGGTAGACAATAGGTCAACTGCCAAGAGTAAAGAGATGGCTGCAGAAATCGGTCCTCGAAAGAGTGTCAACAAGCTGATGTGGTTTATTGAGAATCGACCTGACTTTTTCAAGAAGGTGTACAAGTGGCCTCAGCTTGATGCCTTCATCAATAACCGCCTTTGTGGGGCTTTAATCAGCTCCCCGGCTGATGCAAGGTTTGGTCCCATCGATCATGAAACGCTAAAATGGTCAGATGACCTCTGTGAAACGACTGGGATTCCAATCGATAAACTCGTTGAAATAAAAGATTCAGGAACAATAATCGGCGAGGTAAACTCGGCTGCATCAAAAGCTACATCTCTCCGAAAGGGAACTCCTGTTATCCTTGGTAGTGGGGACCAGCAATGTTCTGCCCTCGGAATGGGTATCGTTGAACCAGGTCTAGTGGAAGCCACAACTGGGACAGGAACTTTCGTGATAACTCATCTCGATGAATTCATGGAGGAACCATTTGTTATGTTCTGTAATCCCTCTGCAATCCCCGGAAAATGGATTCTAGAAGGAGTGACTCCCGGAACTGGTCTCACTTACAAATGGTATAGAGACAACTACTGTGAACCAGAGATGGCATTGGCAGCTCAGACTGAGCAGGATGTCTATCAAATAATTGAAGCTTCTGCAGCTTCTGTTCCTGCAGGTAGTGATGGACTTGTGATGTTTCCATTCATGGCATATAATTTGGGGCAGCTCTACAATCTCGGTTTTAATCACACAAAAGCACATGTTGCACGAGCTATCCTTGAAGCAAATGGTTTCATCATATCCATGTACCTTGAGATGATGGAGGGGATGCTTGATTTGGAGTTTAAGGAGCTTCGAATAGGTGGTGGTGGTGCAAACTCCCCACTTTGGCGTCAGATACAAGCGGACTGCATAGATCGTCCTGTTGTTCTACCCAAAGTTCGAGATTCGACAGTTATCGGTGCTGCAATCTTGGCTACCGTAGGAACTGGAATCTATGGTGGATTCAGAGAAGCTATTGATAACATGGTTCACATCGAAGAGCGACGAGAACCAATCCCTGAGAATGTTGAGGTTTACAAGGAGCAATATCAGGTGTTTAACAAAATAATGAATGCTGAAATGGGTAAGCTCTTGGAGGCGACATCCTAGAAGACACCACTTCTGAAACCTAATCCTCTTCTCTTTGGTTATCCTCCCAAATTCGACCAAAGAACACAAGTGCAAGAACTAACTCAGAACCAGTCGTATTTTGGGCAATGTATTCAATTGACTCGCTGATTGTGTCTTCGCGTTCCCATGCCATCCTGGCGAGATTCACGATGTCCTCAAAGCGATGATCAGGAATGTCAAGAGCCTGTGTGAGTTTTTTCACATCATGGTTTCCTATTACAAGGGTCCCGAGGTCATAATGTGGCATCTTGGTATCACTATCACCTTGCTCGTTAATCTCCTTTTAATGTAATCTTGGCTGTCATTCATATCGAAACCTTAGTATTGCACGCAGGTTTCCAAACCACAGCTTAATCAGAGAAGTCTATCACAGGATGGATGCTCATGAGCGACTCTGAGTATGATGTTATAGTAATTGGTGGAGGAAGTACTGGTACCGCTGCAGCACGCGACTGTGCTATGCGGGGTTTACGAACTCTATTGTTGGAACGAGACGATATTGCATCTGCTACAGTTGGAACTTGCGCTGGAATGATATCCTCCGGTCTCAAGTATAGAAACGAACCTGACATAATGAAGATGTGCTCATCAGAGGTCGTATATCTGAATCAGATTGCACGTCATATAATCATGAAGAGTCCAATAATTGCCCCACTTCTTGATCTGAGTCTCGTTGTTAGTGACAGTGACTATCTCGACGCTTATGCTGAACATGCCGAAGAGAGAGATGTTCCTTCTATGGTACTGATTACACCAGAAGCAACTTTGGAGCTCGAGCCTACTGTGAATCCTGATGTAATAGCCAGTGCTTACTATGAAGAGTTTTTCATTGATCCATTTCGTCTTTGCCTTCTTCAAGCTCTTGATGCTAGGAATCATGGCGCGGAAATAAAGACCTACTGCGAAGTCATTGGTTTTGAGATGTCTGAATCCACAATCTGCGGTGTGAAGTTCTATAATCGTATCACGGGTTTAACTGAAACCGCCAGTACGAAATTCGTTGTAAATGCAACTGGACCTTGGGCTCGCAAATTGGCTCATATCGGTGGTGTGGAGCTTGATATTCGACCCAATAAGGGAACCCATTTGATTTTTGACCGCAGAATTGTCAATATAGGAATCACTGCAAAATCTGTTGATGGAAGATGGATTTACCTCTTCCCACATGAGAATACAACGCTTCTTGGTACAACCGCCTTGGATACATGGGAGGATCCTGACTCATTGGTTGCATCATTTGATGAGATTGAATATCTACTCCAGAGTATAGAAGATGTCATCCCATCAATCCGAGAAGCGCGTATAATTAGAACGATGGCTGGAATACGACCCCTTGTTCCTGAATGGAATATTCCAGAGGATAAGGTCACTCGTGGATATCAAGTGATAGACCATGAAAATGGAATGGTCAGCTTCACTGGTGGAAAGTTGGTTACGTGCCGACACATGGCTGAAGCTGCCACTGATATTATCACTAAGAAGTTAGGAATTAACGAAAAATGCACAACTCACAAAGAACCTCTTCCAGGCAATGAGGATGATGTTGACATTGAAGAGCTGGCTAAAGAGTATGGGATCAGTTTGCATACCCTTGAGCGTATGCGAACACGACGTGGTACTGAAATGGTAAAGATACTCGAAATGACAAAAGATCATCCTGAATGGAAGACATCAATATGTACCTGTGAACCTGTCATAGAAGCTGAGATTCGGTATGCAATTAGAGAGGAGTTCCCTCAAACACTAAATGACCTGCGCAGAAGATTACGACTAGGTACAGGACCATGTCAAGGAACATTCTGTACCTACAAAGCTGCTGCAATTCTGTCAGAGGAACTCGATCTCGAAGGCGATGACTTTCTTGTTGATATTCTTGATTTCAGAGCTGAGCGATGGAAAGGTATTCGTCCATCCATGAGAGGAGAACAGCTTGCTCAAGAAGAATTAGCTCAGGGTATGTATGCGTGTGTGGCAAATCTAGACCAGTCGGATGTTGATTATGATATTAAACCTTGGGAGGAGAGAGTATAGATGGCTCTGAGTTGTGATCTTCTGATATTAGGCGGAGGCATGGCTGGTCTAGTTACTGGTTCTGTCGCAGCTGAATCTGGAATCTCAACAATACTCATTCGAAAAGGACAGAGTGCTACTGCTTATTCGTCGGGAGCAATTGACATCATAGGATATCTTCCCGAGGCAAGTGAACCTTTTAATTCTCCTAAGGAGGGACTTGCTGCTATTGCTGGTCTATACCCCCTTCATCCTTACAGTATCCTCGGTTATAATGAAAATGTTACACCAGATAATGTGGTTGATGTGATAGTCGAGAGAGTGCGAGAAACAGTAGCTTGGCTCAAGAAGAATCTCAAGAATACAGTCGCACCATTGTATGGGAGTTTCAAAAGAAACATCTTTCCAATCACTATTCTTGGCACAACAAAACCAACATGTCTTATTCAGAAGACTATGTATTCAGACAGTCTCCAGAAGGAGGACGAGAGCGTTCTTCTCTTCGCTGGATTCAAAGGTAATGTTGATTTCAATCCTGCAATGGCCGCCAAGACTTATCTTGAGGATAGAATATCAATTGGCGAACCACCCCGTAAGGTCGGACATTGTACTCTCCAAGTTACTCCCTTCGGCAAGTCCTATAATGTGTCCTCCATAGAGCTTGCCCGACATCTGGATCATGACTCTTCTGTTGATGAACTTGTTAAACAATTGAAACCTCATGTTGACCAGTTAGGTGCCACTCACGTCGCTCTTCCCCCTATATTGGGAATAAAACATGCATTAAGTAACAAAAAGGATATTCAAGAAAAGTTAGGTGCTGAAGTGTTCGAGCTATTGGGATTTCCACCTTCAGTTCCGGGATTGAGATTACAGCTCGCTCTGGATGAAGTTTATAGAAAGAAAGGTGGCAAGATGCTAATTGGCCATGAGGCTTTTTCATTTACCAGAACTGAGAACCGTGTTACAAATGTCTTGGCAAGAACCAATCGCCGAGAGGTTAACATTGAAACAAAGGCAGTAGTTCTTTCCACTGGTAAGTACATTGGCGGTGGTTTGAGTGGTGATGAAAAAGGCATTAGAGAAACAATATTTGGACTAATGACTGTCACAGATGCCTACCATTCTGCAGGAGAGATAATTCCCTCGCATTATACAAACCGTTTTGCAGTAAGCCCTGAGGGCCACCCCATCAATTCATGTGGTCTCACATTAGACCCTCACTTCAGACCTGTTGATGAGGATGGGGTTGAATGGGCGTCGAATTTGTTCTCTGCTGGTTCGATTCTAGCCGGTTATGACTATTCAATGGAGAAAAGTGGGCTAGGAGTAGCTGCAATGAGTGGATTCTCTGCTGCTCAGAATGCAATTGACTTCATTAAGGAGGTATCCTGAATGGACGAAAATGAAGCATTCGAATACGCTAAACATACACTCAGGGAAGAGAAAGTCACTCCCTTCAGTCCTCATGAGCTTGAAGTAGTGAAGTCTGTTGAGAGCTGTATCAACTGTGGTCTTTGTATCAATCATTGTCCAGTCGTAGCTGCGGTAGGTGTTGACCGTTTCAGCGGTCCACGTAGTATTGCTGTTGAGCTAAGTAGGTCGCCCCCAGAGTTCTGGTCCACAGCAGATACAGTGTATCTATGTACAGGATGTGGTACTTGTCAAGAAGTCTGCCCGAAAAGTGTGAACATCCCTGATGTCGTCAATATGGTTCGTTCCAGAATTTTCCAATACCGTCAAGATTTGGTTCCTAAGGGATTCAATATTGTCAGGGAAGTTCTTACTGAACATAGACTTGCTTTTGAACCATGGGAGGATAAAGAAGAGAAAAATGAAAGTCGGGATATGCGCTTAGAACGTCTTGGTCTCCCATTTGTTGAGGACAAAATCATTGATGACGCTGAAGTTCTATTCTATCCCGGCTGTCAAGCAGAAGAACGAGCTCAAGAAGTTCGCGAGGCTGCAAAGGTGATACTAGACTATTTTGATGTAAATTATACATTGCTTGACGAGATGTCTTGTTGTGGTTTACCGGCTAGATTAATTGGGGATTATGAAAATGACCAGAAATTAACCAGCTTACTGAAGAAAAAGGTCCAAGAACTTGGAGTAAAAATGATTGTAACAACTTGCGCTGGTTGCACATCAAGTTTGTCGGACATCACCCAACGCGATGAGTGGGGTGTCCCCGCTTTTCATATACTCGAGTTCCTAGTTGAGCAAATTGGTCTTGAGAGATTTGGCGGTGTAATGAAAGAAGTTTCAGAGTTTTCGAAAGTTCACGTATCTGTACATGATCCCTGTCATCTAATACGACACACCTCTCGTCAGATTTCCGATTATGCTCTTGAAATCTTACGTTCAATACCCGGAGTGAAGGTTTCTGTGTCTGAAGCGTATGACTCCTGCTGTGGAGGAGGTGGTATGGTTTCTTACCATTCTCCTGATGTTTCAAACGCGGTTGTTAAAGAGAATCTTGAAGCAATCCGGAAGACACATGCTGAAAGACTTGTAACTCCCTGTCCACTTTGCACAGCGCAAATTGAGAGCAACCTCTTCAAATCGGGTAGTTCCGTTGAAGTCGATGACCTCACAGTATTCATTGCTCAAAGACTACCGAAGAAGGAGTGATTACCTCATGCTTGATGAAAAGTCTAAGAAGAAGGCTTTCGCACGCATTACTAAAATTGTGGGAAAAACGCATGTTACGAAATACGAAACTGATCGGATTTTGAACGCTCATGATGCATGGCCTCTTAGTGAGGCAAAATTACGTGCAGGCGAAATACTTCCTTTAGCTGACATGGTTGTGTTTCCAGAGTCTGTTGAAGAAGTTTCCAAGATTCTTGTTGTAGCCAATGAATTGAAGATTCCTGTGATTCCTGTTGGCGGTGGTGCTGGTACATGCGGAGGAACATTGCCTATTTATGGTGGGATTCAGCTTGATTTGAAGCGTCTTGACCAGATTTACCAGATTGACCATGATTCTATGTTGGTACGGGTTCAGGCTGGTGTTGTTGGAATTGACCTAGAGGAAGAAGTCAACCGTCATGGATACACAACTGGACATACACCCACATCACTACGTGCATCAAATGTTGGAGGATTCATCGCAACAAGATCGGGCGGCTCGATGTCTTCTCTTTATGGGAAAATCGAGGATTTGACCTTAGGACTTCAGATAGTTCTTCCAGATGGGTCCATAATTGAAACGAAAGCGGTTCCAAGACACTCTGTTGGTCCTGACCTTCGCCAACTTTTCATCGGATCAGAGGGCACATTGGGCATAATCACAGAAGCAACACTCAGATTATTTCCTCTCCCAGAGGTGCGACGATTTAGAGGTATTAGTTTTCCAGATGTTCATAGTGGACTTGTAGCGATTCGCAAGATATTCAGAGTTGGTATACTGCCATCTGTTGTTCGCTTGTATGACCCTGAGGATGCAGCTATGAGTTTCTCTATGCATTTTAAATTTGAAGAAGGTCACTGCATGTTGCTCCTGGCCTTTGATGGAGATGCCAAGAAAGTCGAAATTGACGAGAAGCGTTCCCTCAAGATTTGTCTTGATGAAGGAGGTGCTGATCATGGAGAGGGGCCATCAAAGCGCTGGTGGGAACACCGATATGATATGTACTATCCCTCTCAGTTAACTACAGGGGGATATGCTATCGGTGACACTATTGATATCGTGGCAACATACGACAAGTTAGAGAATGTCTATCATGCAATGAAGATCGCGATGGAAGCAGAAGATGCTGTGGTTATGTCACACTTTTCTCACATGTATCAGAATGGAGGGAGCATCTACATGATCTTCTTCACATCTCAACCCGATGCTGAATCTGCTTGGGCGACCTACAAAAGAATCTGGGATGCTGGTATCGCTGCTTGTCTTCGTGAGGGCGGGACTATGAGCCATCAACACGGAGTTGGTCTTTCCAGGAGTACCTATACTGAGGACGAACTCGGTTCCAGTTTCAAGGTCTTGAAACACATCAAAGAAGTCTTGGACCCGAATGGAATCATGAATCCTGGAAAGCTAGGTTTGGGGGTGCGTCAGCGATAGAATCCGAAAAAGTGGCAGAACAGGTTCGGATGTGCGCAGCATGCCCAAAGATGTGCAGACATGTGTGTCCCACATTCTTTGCATGGCGGTCTGATGCCCCCACACCTCATGGACGCGCTCTATTGATACATCAAGAGATGGTTGGAACTCGCGAGATTGATGAACGTGGTGTAGAGGTGTTATATCAGTGCTTAGAATGCAGTCATTGCCTTACATGGTGCAAACCTGAGATAGATATCGCTACCATTGTCGAGATTAAGCGTCGTGATTTAGTAGAGTCAGGCAAAGAACCCGCAGGTATTTCCAAACTCGTGGCACTTATCAAAGACACTCACAATCCGTTCGGGGAAAAGCAGACCAAGAGGAACGACTGGATACAAAGGAGAGGCAAGAAGGGTAGGAAGATACTCTACTTTACTGGTTGCACAGCAGCCTATCGTGAAACAGACAGCGCACAGGACACAGTAACTCTTTTGGAGAAACTTGGGTTCTCGGTTGTGATTTCATCAGATGAGTGGTGTTGTGGAAGTCCTTTATTCAGAACTGGAAACCAAGAAGCTGGGTTAAAACAAGCAGCACACAATGTTGAGATGCTAAACACTATAGATGCTGAAGAAATTCTAGTCACATGCCCTGGGTGCTATCGTGTGTTGACAAATGACTATCCTGAATATGGTTATGAACTTAACAAACCAGTTCGACACATCAGTGAGTTCTTGGACACTATGTTACCTCAGTTGCCCGTCATGAACCTTGAAGGTGATGTTACATTTCACGACCCCTGTCACCTTGGACGCCACTCTGGAGTATATGACGCTCCACGTAAGGTAATTGAACAAGTTTCAGGAACACCTGTTGTTGAAATGGAACGAAATAGAGAAAATGCAATGTGCTGTGGCAACGGTGCGGGTCTCAGGACGCTGTTTCCGGAATATGCAAGAAAGATTGGAGCTGAAAGAATTCGACAAGCAACTTCAACAGGTGCAAGATATCTTGTCACCTCATGTCCTTTTTGCAAGGAGATGTTAAGTTCGCAGACACACACCGCTTTGACCGTTCTTGACTTGTCAGAGTTTATTAGACAAGCCTTCAAGGGCCGTGATGTGAAGACAGATTAGGATTAGAACTTAGGATAAAGTGACTAATATGGATGCTGAGGAGTTACTTCGTCTGAAGGTGCGCCTCTTGACCGAAGGTGCTAAACTTCCAGAAGACGAATTGAATATTCGGAAGGGCGGTGCTGGACCAGTAGGTGCCAAATACTTCATCCTTCCGAATGGTAGGCCTTGTGGAGTTCCCATCAGAGAAAAAGCGATCGCAGAAAGATACAACTCTGCAATACTTGAACAGACGGATGACCCAGAGATATGGCTCTACGATAACGAGATTGAACTGAGAAGTATCCCGCGTCCCAAGTTCTATGATCTGACAACGGAAGAGGGAATATCATACAACCGACTTGCTCTATTGCATGGGAAGAGCACATTGGCCACTACAGTCTACCAAGCTTGTAGGTATTGGACTTATGGGACACAATGCAAATTCTGTACAATCCCAACATCACTTACTTCTGGTAACACCATTCTAGAAAAGACTCCAGAACAAATAGTTGAGGTCCTTCTGGCAGCCGAACGCGAAGGTGTTGTTGAGACGGTTCTATTAACAACAGGGACTCCTGAAACTCCTGATGAGGGACTGAAAACCCTGATTCGTATAATTGAGGCTATTCGTGATGTCAGCAATATTCCAGTTGGGATTCAGTTTGAACCTCTTGTTGAGAAAGATATGATTCGTGATATAGCCAATGCTGGTGCGAACGCAGTTGGTATGCACATCGAAAGCGCTGATGAGTCAGTGAGGGAAGAGATGTGTCCTGGTAAGTTTCAGTATGGCCCTCTTGACCTCTATCGAAGAGGCTGGCAGCATGCTCTGGATTACTTTGATCGGGGAAATGTCAGCACCTTTCTTCTTTATGGGCTTGGAGAAGACTTGAAGCAGACACTAGCATTAGTAAAAGAGTTGGCAGATGTTGGTGTACTTCCTGTAGTCACACCTGTCCGGCCATCCCCAGGGAGTCAACTCGCGGATTATATTCCGACCTATGTTGATAATCTTGATTCAACAGTTGAATTCTATAAGAGAATTGGATCTGTTCTTTATGACAATGATTTGAATCCAGATCATACTGTTGCTGGTTGTCATAAGTGCGGTGGGTGCACTCCCAATCAAGAAGCATATGATTGGGCTGCGTGGAAAGCGAAATAGTAGCAAACCTAGCAGTTATAGCCTAAGAATCATTAGCTTACAATGAGTAGATATGGAAGAGTTTCCTGCTGAAGAGATTCGTATCATCGAATTTGGTGAGAAAGATGCTGAGGAAATTTCAGAGCTCTTCAGACATGTGTGGCCTTTAGCAAAGGAGTATCCTGAACATTGGCGAAAACATAGGATGTACTCTCCTGAGCAAATCATTGATGATATGAGAAATGGCTATCACTATTTTGGAAGTCGTCTTGAGGGTCAGATTGTTGGAGTCTACAAAGCTAAGATCACTGACAAGGGTCTCTACGGCGAGCATCAAACTGTTCGTCTAGAATGTCGGACGACAGGTCTTGCATCGGCCATGTATATTCAGTTTGCAGAGTATGGTCGAGATCACGGATGCAAACGTAACTATTGCAATATCTTGGTTGGTCATGGAGTTGGTGAGAAGCTCATGCAGAAGTATGGTTTTAGTCCTTGGGGAGAACCATATGAGCAATCAGAAGGTATGCTGGTTCAGATGTATGAACGTCTCTTATGATGGACGATGCATGTACTTCAGATATGTGAGAACCTCGTAGAAGTACTTCCCACCAAAGAGACCGCTTGTCTTGAGACCACCAAGATGTGGATAATAATCATCAAAATGTAGATGGTCTGTGTTTACAGCAACACCAGGGGCTTCTATCTCATCAAAGAACCTTTGCCATATTTCAGGATCTTCACTATAGACAGAAGTCCGTAGACCATAAGGTGAGTTATTTGCTTGATTTATTGCCTGTTCAAATGATTTGATTTTCATGACTGGAAGAACTGGTCCAAAGGTCTCGCGATACCAAATACTACAATCTAATGGAACATTAGTGAGTATTGTTGGTTTGTAAAATAGACCTGCTTCATCACGTTCTCCAAATGCGTTTAAGCGATACCCTCCAGCTTCAACCTTTGCACCTTTACTTACAGCTTCTCGGATCATGTCTATGTTTTGATAGAGAGCTCGTGTCCCAACTATTGGCAAATCAGTATTGGGATCCTCCGGAAGTCCAACATTCAGTCTATCACTCTTCTCTACAAGGGCATCAATGAAGTCATCATAAATCGCCTCATGGAGAAAAAGCCGTTTTGCAGCTAGACAGATTTGTCCAGAACCAAAGAACCGTGCATGGTTTACGTAATCTGCTACTTTGTTGATGTCCACATCTTTCCAAACAAGACTTGCGCCACTCCCAGCCAACTCTGGAATGAAATGGAGTCCTCTCCTTACAGCTTGAGACATCAATTCAAGACCAATATCTGAATCTCCGTAGTACACCATTGCGTTTAACGGGGACTCATTCACCATATATCTAGCAATACTACGTGCGGGACCAATAACTGACTGAAATGCACTTCTCGGGAAGTCCAATTCAATCATTGCTTCAGTCAAAACATATGCTAGTTCCATATTTGTTAATGGCATTTTAGATGGTGTTCTGGTCACAGTCGCATTTCCCGCCCAAAAACTGGAGATAATCGCCATTCCTCCTAGCCCAATTGCAGCGTTGTATGGTGGGAAGATTCCAACAGCTCCAAATGGATAACGACTAAGGAATGTCCGCTCTCCCTCCTTTGAACTCGGAATCTCCTTTGATTCGATTCTGGAAGAGGCGAATTCTATGTGTTCTTTGTATAATGTTTTGAATACACCTTCTGTCTGCCAGTCAAACAACTTGACAGGAGTTCCTTCAGCTATCCCAATTTCCTTGAACTCATCGAAGTGTTTCCACAGTATTTCACCAACCTTCACCAGCCCCTCCGCGCGTTCTTTCAGAGTAAGACCCTTCCCTCTCTCATGATATTCTTTGTGCATGAGATGACGAATTGAATGTGCCTCCTCACAGGCAATTGCAGCTTCTTTGGCACCTCCAATGGCATACTCTGCAAATATGATCTCCTGAATCTCATCTTTGGTAGCTTGCGGATATCCATGGACCTTGATGTAATCTTTGAGCAGTCTGACCTCTGGAACTTTATCTGGTAGTTGACCTGAAAAGTAACGCGCCATAAACCTGCCAAAAGATCCCTGTTCTTTGAGGGCCATCGCATAGAGGATTCTAGGATCTCCAATGGCCTTGTTCATGTTTGGAAAGAAACCAGTCTTCCCCTCGGCAGGTTTTGACTGCTCACTCTTAATGAGATGACCGAAGAAACGCATTAGGGATACAGCTCTCCTGAATATTGTGTAGCCAATTGTGAATGGTCGGCTATGAGAGGAGATTTAAGAGCTTCTAAACTGGGTGCGGTCGTCTAATCAACAAAATCTGAATCAAGGTGCTGATATATGACTCAGATGAACGACGAAGCTCTACTGTACACTAAAGATGAACTGGAATTTCGATCCAAGGTTCGTGAGTGGGTCGATAAAGAAATCACGCCCCTTGTAGATACAATTACAACTCCTGATTTCGACTATCGAAGCTATTTCAAGAAACTTGGCGAGTTTGGTCTTTCGGGGCTCCTTATCCCTACGAAATATGGTGGGTCTGAAAAGCCCTTCATGTATCAGCTTATTGCAGGAGAAGAAATCTCTGCTGTTTGTCCCTCAGCAACAATGATGTTTGGAGCAAGCTGTACACTCTCAGCCATTCCGATTCTGAGATATGGAACAGAGGAGCAAAAAGAAAAATATCTCATCCCATTGGCGAAAGGGGAGAAGATTGGAGCACTTGCTATAACAGAGCCAATGGTAGGTAGCGACACAGCCGGAATGGTCACGAATGCGAAATGGGATGAGAAAGAAGACTGCTGGATTCTTAATGGCGAGAAGCGGTACATCACAAATGGGAGTATTGCTGACCAGATTGTTGTCTTTGCGATAACCGATCCCAATGTTGACAGTAAAAGTGGAATGTCTGCATTTATCATTGAAACATCTTGGGACGGTTTCAAGGTTGAGAAGGACTTTAACCTGATGGGTCGAGATGGTGTCCATGTTACTCACTTCAGTCTCAGCAACTTGAGGGTACCTAAGGAGAATCTACTTGGAAAACAGAATCAAGGTTTTCTGATTCTGATGAACGAACTTGATTCAGAAAGAGTTGGAATTGCCGCTGAGGCTCTGGGTTGCATGAGGACTCCGTTTAAAATCGCAGTTGAATATTCACAGGAACGGGAGCAGTTTAGCCAACCGATATCAAGGTTTGAAGGAGTTTCTTTCAAAATTGCTGACATGGCTGTGAAAATGCGCGCTGCAAGACTACTCCTTATCTCTGCAGCGAGGATGCTTCAGAATGACATACCTTGCACAAAGGAAGCAACCATCGCAAAACTCTATGCTTCTGAGGTGTCACTGGAATGTTGCGACAAGGCAATCCAAATCTGCGGTGGCGTAGGGTACGTCAAAGACTACTATCCACTTGAGAAATTCTATAGAGATGCCCGACTAGGAACAATAGGTGGTGGAACCTCAGAGATTCTAAGATTCCTAATACAACGAGAAGTCTACATAGAGAGCAGGCGAGAGTCATCAGCTCCGATATCAGCGGATATGGATGACCTGGATTTTGATCTAATGATGACGAGTATCCCAAATGGATTTCGGGCTGATCGCGCAGAAGGTGTATCCGCAGTCATTCGATTCTCATTTGATGATACTGATCCTTGGCTATTGACGATTCAGAATCAGAAGTGTTCCATCGAGAAAGGTGACACTGAGAATCCAAAAATGACAGTAAAAACTGACTCTGCAACCTGGAGGGATATCCTTCTTGGGAAACTGGATGCAATGCAAGCAATGATGACAGAGAAGGTCGTCATCGACACGGATGACATGGAACTCCTGATGAAGTTTGCGCGAATGTTCAAATTCACACCAGAGATCCTGAAAGGCGCAATCAAACCTCAGGCAAAATCAGTAGAAGTTGAAAAACCCCCTGTTTCTTCGAATTTTGAACTTGGCAAGAGTCTCAATGAATTAGAGGTTGGAGAGAAAGCTGAATCAACTATGGTTGTGACTGAAGAGCATATTGATCTATACGCACAGATGTCTGGAGATTATAACGCTCTTCACATGGATGATGAATACGCTGCAACAACCATGTTTGGCAGACGAATTGCTCACGGACCAATTGGTGGTGCATTAGTTGCTCGTGTTATTGGTACACAACTTCCTGGATTAGGCACCCTTGCCTTCAATATGAAGGTGAACTTCAAAGCTCCAGTCTTTCCTGGTGATGAAATACGAGCTGTTGTTGAGGTAACCGAAAAAGTGCCTGAGAATAACTTGTGCCGGCTTAGCTTCGACGTGTTCAATCAGGATGGAGTTTCCGTGATGGATGGCTATGCTAATGTAATGCCTCCGATTAAAGGGTGAACAACAAGATTAACAGGAACTGCATTCAGGATTAATTGATATGAATCAGGACCATGCCCCCAGGGAGGATGTTATTAAAGCACTAGTTGGATTTGAAACAGCAACAACTTCAATGAAGACCTTACTCCGTGAGATGCACACAACCTCCGCAGATTCATATGAACCTCGAGTACTAACTCAAGTACTGGCACTTTCTGTTATTCGATATAGAAATACAATCGATTTCATACTATCAAGGTCAATCTCAAAGAAACACCTCCAGAATCTAAATAGTAGAGACCGTAATATCCTCCGACTCGCTTTATTTGAAATCAAGTGGCTCAAAACCGACAAATCCGAAATACTGTCATCTTTTCCGGAAATTAAGCATCAGTTTTATGCTGAGTTGAACAACGCTGTCAACTTCAATCTGGATGAATCAATCAAGGATATGCCTATAGTTAATCAGTTGAGTTTGAAATACTCACATCCTACTTTCTTGGTTGCGACACTTCTCAATAACCTGAATCGTGATGATACAATACGAATATTGAACGCAAACAACCAGAGTCGTACTTACTATATTCGTTCCAACAAGTTGTATGATGATTCGGAGTTGGTCCTAGAATCATTGGAAAACATCGATCTCCAAAAAGATCCGGATGTCCCTGAGATTTCCAGAGTTGTCCATGGGATTGACACTCTAATTTCTTCTGAGCTGTTCAAAGAGGGGCGAGTACTCATTCAAGACAAAGCAAGTGTCCTTGCAGTCAATGCTCTCAATCCTAAACCTGGTGAGAAGATTTGGGATGCTTGTGCAGCACCAGGGATGAAGACCCAATTAATAGCAGAACGGATGCAAGGATCCGGAGAGATTGTCGCTACAGATATTTACAAAGAACGGGTGAAAAGTGCACAAGAATGGTCAAAAAAACTCAATGCGCAACAGATTGAGTGGCTTCAGGCTGATGCAACTGAACCTGTGGTTAAAGATGCTGATAAGATTCTGATTGATGCTCCCTGCAGCTCTACGGGAACCCTGCAAACCTATCCTTCATTCAAATGGCGTTTAAATAAAGAAACTCTCTTTGCACTCATGACTGTGCAAAATAAGATTCTGAATGCAATACTCTCCGCATATGCTGACAGACCAGGGACTGAAATCGTATATTCCACTTGTTCACTGCTTCCTCATGAAGGCGAGTCTCAAATTGATTCTGCATTACAAAGACATAATGTAGAACTCGTTCCTGCTTTGGATTACGGGAGCTCAGGCTATACCTCTTTTGAGTGCTCGAACATGGTTCAGAGACTCTTTCCACACAGACATGATTCAAGTGGATTCTTTATTGCTCGATTGCGAGTCATGCGCTGATGCTTCTTTCAACTGATTCCATTACTCTTCTAGCAAACTCTCTATCATCCTTGAATGACCAAGGAATCTCTAGAAAGAGTTTGTTGACAGTGACCATCAACTCCTCATCTCGATTAATCATCACCTTGAAAACTAATTTTGTCCACTTGAAACACGGATGTTCGTTGAATGTCTGGCTCTCTCCTGATTCTGCTGCAGTTTTGGTTAGATATGCCATGCCCTCTTTGGGCTTGCCCAACATTAGATCCGCAAGAGCTCCCATACACGAAAGCGTAACGGCATTCTTGACCATGCCTGACTTGATGTATGATTCTGCACCATCTTTGTACTCTTGCGCTTTCCTTGTGTATAGAGAACGGCCATGACTTATGATCAAGTCCTTGGGATCATCCGTCTGATTCGCTTTTTTGAGAGTTACGCCACCAAGAATAGCTGCTTTAATTTCAGTATGTAATTCTGTTTCTGGAGCATTTTTAGTCAGACTCTCAATTTTCTCAATTAATGCTTGACCTACTGTAATCAAATTTTGTTTAATCCGAAGGTTGTTAAGAGTAGGATCTTCGTCCGCTATTCCGTCTTCGTACACAGTTCGTACAGCTCGAAATAGTTCATACGCTTTATCAACGAGGTCGTTTTTATTCGCGAATTCAATAGCTTTGATATACGCTAGAATTGCATTGTCTGTTTCGCCAAGATTTTCAAATTGCGTCGCAGATTCTACTAACCAAGGAAATGCATCTGTGCTGTTTGAATCAAGAGCGTCTGTCCCTCTTGCTAGACTACTATATGCATCAATACAAATTGTGGCTAAGTCTGGTTTCTTACACTTGGCTGTAACCTCTGACTGTGGGAGTTTTTCCCCCCTAAGTCTGCAGTATGGCTTTTCATCATCTGTCATTCCAAGCCATCTACACATACTTTCAGTTGCCAAGTACTTTTCACTTCCAACTTGTCTATTTTCAGATGCACATGAGTGTTAAAAAACCAACCCTCGCTGTATCGTTATCTTTAACTGTAATCAGAATGGGCTGAATCCGAGGAATCTACACTGAATGATGATGATTCAGAGCTTGCCATGATACGTCGAAAGAAGATGGCTGAGCTAGTCGCCCGTGAGAAGAAACTCCAAGAGCAGAAAGAAAAGAAGGAGCGGTCTGATATTGAGCGAAGTAAGCTTCTTCAGAGATTCCTTGCACCTGAAGCTCAAACCTATCTTTCAAACCTTAAGACGAATGAACCTCATATTGGCAAAAGTGTTGAAGACATTATTCTATATCTAATTGTATACAGAAACCTTCGACAAACAATCACACAATTAGATATTCGATATGTTGAACGCCAAGTGAAAGGTGA
>JBHLRC010000061.1:0-18906 GCA_048882965.1 Candidatus Thorarchaeota archaeon | reverse complement strand
ACAATGTTTCTTCAAGACTTTGAGTTTGTGATTAATCGCTTCAAGACCAGAATAGGTGAACAAATTACATGCATCAGCATATTGAGCTACAAGTCGTAGAGTCTTTTTCTCACCCATTCCCCCTATCAATATCTTAGGATGTGGTTTTGAGAGCGCCTGTGGACTGTTTATTGGTTCAGATAAATGATGATGTTTTCCATCGTATGGATCTCGTTTTCCTGACCACATTTGCTTTGCTATTTGCAGGGTTTCTTCTAACATTTCAAATCGGTGTTGAATTTTTGGAAAAGGCAGTCCCAACCCTCGTGCTTCTCGTTCGTACCAGGCTGCTCCCACACCAAAATATGCCCTTCCACCTGATAACACATCTAACGTTGTAACAGTTTTAATTAAAGCACCTGGATGCCTATAAACAACTCCTGTTACTAATGTACCCAGCTTTACTTGGCTAGTTTGTGCAGCTATATAGTTCAGGGTGCTATATGCTTCTAACATTGGCTGAGCGGCATCACCAAACATTTCTAACTGAAAGAAATGATCCATGACCCAAATACTGGAAAATCCTGCCTTTTCAGCAGTTCTTACGATTTCGCTCAGTGTTGTGTTTATTTCATCAGACCATGTAAAGACGGGAATTTGTAGACCTATTTGCATAGTATATCATAACCTCCATTCAGTTTAGCTTATTTCAGTCTTTCATTATGACTAGGATGAACTTAGCTCACAACCAAGGTGCAACTTGAGAAGCTTTTTTTGGAAATCGATTTAAGTCGACTTATGAGTTCTGAAATTCCTCAAGATTGGCTAGGCTCTTTGGATAGGCAACTAGGAGCATCTCTTGATATGCTACAAGTGGCCATAGAAACTGCAACTGAAGAAATGTGGGACCATAATAGTGATTATCCTCCGTTTTGGCGCATTTCAGCTCATGTTGTGTTCTTCATCGATTTTTACTATGCTACATTCAGACCAGATGTGACTGATATACATGAAACTTACAGGCATCCCGAATTCCTACTAAAATATGCAGACAGTTATCTTGATGATGTCGAGGATACAGTAGTCAGTAAGGAAGATATACTCAAGTATCTTAATCATTCCCGACAAAATCTTAGGGGATATATTGAGAATGATATGGAATCTCAGTTGTGGGATGAATGTGGATTCCCTTGGTTAAAAATGACTAAGGCTGAGTTATTATTGTACAATATGCGGCATATAATGGAACACACAGCAATGTTAAATCAAATATTGAAAAAACATGGTTTACCCGCAAGTAGTTGGAAAGGTATTAGTAAAATTTGATCTGCATTATTCTTGCTTGTGAGGATATGTGTACTCTTACTAGAAACACGAATATTGAGATAGATGCCAAAATTGCCGACATCCTTATTACCGGACTAGAGATGGTCTTGTGTACCTGAGCCGGTCTGGCGGAGAAGCTTACGCGACAGCCTGCAGAGCTGTATCACTTGGGTGCAAATCCCAAGGCCGGCTCCATTTCCTTATGGCGCGTGACTTATCTTGGCGGGTATTTTCAACCTCTGGGTGTTTTATGTAGTTGGCTATGCCATAGCCTACTCTGTACAAACGTGGGCAAATAGGAAACGGGGAGAACCTTTCGATGATCCTGAGTTTTTGTATTCGAGCAAGAAGATAATTGCAGGTGCCTTGACCTGGATTGTCGGTGGATTCATCATAAGTATCTTTGTCCCGGTTAATCTTGGAATCCTACTTTACATCGGTTTGAGTATAGCCATTGTTGGAATGGTTATTGGTGTGTTGGCACTGTATTCGTTTGCAAACAATGCCGGGCTCACAACTACTCGAATTCATCGATATTCAAGAAATCCCATCTATTTGGGCTGGACCATCTTCTTTCTGGGGTTGACACTAATTGGTTGGTCTTTCTCAATCTGGAGTATCTTGTTTCTTTTCTATTTCTTCATTACAATACCATATCTTCACTGGACAGTGTTGCTTGAGGAGAAGTTTCTGGCAAACAAATATGGTGAAACCTATCAGGAGTATTTGGATGAGACTCCGAGGTATTTTGGGCTTTCTTGAAAACTTTCAGAATAGTAAAGAAATCATACCCAAGACATGTAAATCTCTCAGCCAGTCCCAATTATCTTACGCACGAATTATTAGTAAGCTGTTGTCAAATCTAGTAATGGGTAATGTGTGTGGGTAGGATCACCTCTTACTTTGGTTTACCAGAAGGCAGACCACAGGTAATCAAACTGGCAGCCACCTTTCTCGGATTATTCACATCGATGACTGCAGCAATCAGTATCTCGACGACATTCTACCTCATCTTTATAGCTGAAGCTTTGGGGAATGGTTCCTACATCGATGGTCTCGCACTTGTTGGAGTACTAGCAGTTGTTCAGAAGATCGTTCAGACTCTTTTTGATTATCCCACTGGTACACTTGGAGATATGATTGGGCAACGTTGGATCTTAGCATCAGCGTTCTTCATGTATTCAGTTGCATTCTACTTGGTTTCACAGATTACAAGCAGTTCACCATTTGGTTTGTTTCTATTAGTATATGTCTTGATGGGCTTCGCTGCATCACAGGAGAGCGGGGCTCTTGGTTCCTGGTTTGATAGCAACTACGTCATGGCTGCGCCTGAGGATGAGAATAAAGAACAATATGGGATCTTCATAGGAAAATTGGCGATGCTACTTAGAGTTGCGCGTGCGCTTGTAATCCTACCTGGAGCGTTTTTGGCTGTAGTAATCGCACGTGCCTTTGTGTTTCAGGTACAGTCTGTGTTTTGTATATTGATTGCTTTTGCTTCACTTCTTTTAATTCATGATATTGATGTTGAACAGAAGAGAGAACAAGAAGATCAACTTGAAGTCAGGTATTTTTCACTTCTGCGGGAGAGTGCCAAACATATCATTAGCAGTCCTTATCTGAAATACATCATCATCGGTAACACGATTTTCCTGAGTGTCGGTTTCACTTGGGCTGAGATAATCATGTATCCATTCCTCTATGAATACCTAATTTCTGACATTGCAGTAGCGCTATTGATGGCTCTCGTTTTCATTGTATTCGCACTCTTGTGGGAACGATCTGGAGTCTGGGCAAAAAGGTTTGAACCAAAACGATGGATACCTCCGTTTAGATTTGTACAATCTACTGGTGCACTGTTCTTCTGGCTATTTGCTATGTTGATGCTTGTTTTTCCATCAGCATTACCAACCTCGGAAATGATCGATGTCATGATTCCATATACGGGAATTTTGGTTCTCCGAATACCTTCCTCGTCGATACTTCCAATTCTCATTATACTCTCAATTTGGTTCATACTAGGTGTCTTCTTTACAATCGCTGCTATTCTTTGGATGCGTGTTTTAATAGATGCTATTCCCAACAGAATTCGAAACGGAGTATACTCATTACTCCCCACTCTAGTTGTGTTATTTGCAATACCTCAGGTTGCTCTCTTTGGTTGGCTAATATCAATTTCTGGCATCCCTTTTGTGCTTCTATTGAGTGGTTTGGTGTCAACAGTAGGCGCGCTCTTTCTGAAGGTGGGATTCACCTACGAAGACTCAAAAATGGAAGACTAGTTCACCTGTATCTAAGTCATCTTCATAATATCCCTCTCCTCTACCCCAGAAGCTCAGGATTTGATGCAGGTTAAATTCAGATTTACAGTCAGACAATAGTCCTCGGGTCAATTTCAATGACTTACTTCAAATTTGATTAGACTTTTATCAAAGCTAATTGATTCTCAATGACCCCATTTCAGGGGTTGTGGTGGTTAGAACATGGAGATTTCGAAGTTTCTGAAATATGCGTTCCTAATTGATGGACTCGTCGCATTAATTTATGGACTTGTGATGCTCCTTATCCCAGAAATTCATGCGAATGCATTTGGTTTTCCGTATGAGGAGTTTGCAGATCGATTCATTGGTGCATTGTTCATTGGTTTTGCAATTGGCAACTTACTCGCTTATCGTGTATCATCATGGGAGAATGTGGAATTTGTTGTCTACATGAATATCACATTCTTGATACTAGGGCTCCTTGTAGAGTTATATTCAATCGCTATAGCAATTCTCCCAATGGTTGCATTTGCACAGGTGGTTTTGACAGTCTTTCTCTTGATTCTCTTCATTTATGCATACTATGAAGCAAAGATGAAACAGACATAGTCCTAGTTCTTTCGGTGCAGGTTAATTATACCAAACCTGCACCTTTAATTTTCTAGCCCAATCACAAGTTATTGTTACAGCTTTTCACATATACCAATTCTAAAAAGCATAGGTGTCATGTGATAGATTTGTATTGTAATGAGTCAAGTACGACTTCAACATGGTCGAGGAAGTTTCTCAGCATTCACAATTATCGCCTTTGCAATGCTGAGTCTATTCTTTCTTCAAGCTGTTGGAATTGCGTTCCTACAACTTGGAATTCCACTTTGGCTGGCTATTCTAATCATTCCCGGGTCCCTCATTGGTAGTATGGTTAACATACCCTTGTACACTATCGAATCCGATCCCACTCCATGCACCAACGAAACACATGTCTACAATTGGGGTGTGAGCTACCAAGTTTTTCAACCTGAATGTCCCGGCGAAACGCAGATTAGCATCAATCTTGGTGGTGCCATTATTCCAATTGCAGTTAGTGCATACCTAATCGCTATGAATATCTTTGGAATAATCCAATTTGCTGTTGCTGTGACAATTGTGGCTCTCATTGTACATAGATTTGCTAGAATTGAACCCAATGTTGGCATTCTCACTCCTGGGTTGCTTCCAGCATTAGTAGCTGTATTCGTTACAATTGCAATGATCGCAATTGCTCCAGGGCTCTACAACGGTTACGCAATTGCTTACGTGTCTGGTACACTCGGAACTCTGATCGGCGCTGATATTATGAATCTTGGAAAACTGTCGAGTCTAAGAACAGGAAAGGCATCTATTGGTGGAGCTGGTACTTGGGATGGGGTCTTTCTCACTGGAATCCTAGCGGTGTTCCTGCTATAGCTGTATTCAACGAAGATTCGCATGTGCAGTTAAGTCACTCCTTATAGCAAGATACTCCAATTCTACATGACTTTCAATGTCGAATAGAATGCCAACCCTTTTCATCGGACACGGGTCTCCAATGAATACAATTGAAGAAAACGAGTTCACACAGGGATGGAAAGAGATTGCTCAATCAATCCCCACTCCCACTACAATTCTTTGTGTGTCTGCTCATTGGTTTGTTCCTTCCATAATGGTCACTTCAATGGAGCATCCGCGAACAATTCATGATTTTTACGGATTTCCTCCCGCGTTATATGAGCAAAAATATCCCGCTCCTGGTGATCCTGATTTCGCTTCGATGATTTCAGAGTCCCTCAGTGATCTTCCTGTTAGTCTTGATCAGTCATGGGGACTCGACCATGGTACTTGGTCTGTTCTGAAACAAATGTATCCTGAAGCTGATGTACCCACAGTTCAACTGAGTATTGATTACACAAAACCACCTGAATTTCATTTTAAACTTGGACGACGTTTGAGTTTCCTACGCGATCAAGGTGTTCTCATCATAGGAAGCGGTAATCTAGTTCACAATCTTCGCGCGGTTGACTGGCATAATCCAGGTTCAGTCTATAACTATTCAACTGAATTTGAGGAAATTATTCTTAGCGCACTTAATGAAAACAATGATGCTATTCTCTACAACCTTCATGAGATTGATGACTTGGCAAGGAAGGCACATCCAACTCTGGATCATTATCTGCCCCTACTCTATGCAAAGGGTGCAGCTACAAACACCAATTCGATTGATACATACAACCAGAAAATCATACTCGGTTCAATCTCTATGACCTGTTTCAAATTTGGTTAAACCAAGATTTAACTCTGTCATATTCTCATATTGATTATTGCATTGGAGAATAATCTTCAGCGAAAAACGGAATCTATTTGTAGCTGAGAGAGCATTGTAAATAGAATCGCTTACGATTCGATATGGAGGCGAGAATGATTTGAGCCAAAGAACTGTAACTGCTATCTCATTCCTTGTTATCGGTCTCGTGATAGGATTTGGAATCGGTATTTTCATACCTTTCGGAGCAGCTCCTCCGACTACCGAGGACACTTCCTTGCAAACCGTGCAAACTCGAGGCACGATAATTGTAGGAACGAGTGCAGATTATCCGCCCTTCGAATCACTCAACGCAACGAATGACGTTGTCGGATTTGATGCGGATCTTATGGAATATGTTGCTGACTACCTCAACGTAACTGTAGTATGGCAAAACATGGAATTTGACTCCCTTGTTGGTGCGTGTCAAGCAGGAACCATTGATGCTATAGCAGCGGCTATGTTCATAACTGAGGACAGAGCAGCGAAGCTACAACACACTATCCCCTACCTTCAGACGCAGATGTCAGTTGTCGTTATGAACGACTCTGTACTTGCCATCTCAAATCTGGAGGATTTGTCTGGATATACTGTGGGTGTTCAAACTGGATCTGTCGAGGATGACACAATCAGTGGAGTGAGTGGTGTCACAATATCGCGGTTTGCCACGGCTGATTTGATGTTTGTTGCCTTAGATGCTGGAACTGTCGATGCTATTTTCATTGACACACCTGTTGTGGCTAATTTTGCATCCAGCTACGACATCAAGACAATCTTACAATTGGCTGCTGAACAAACTGTACTATATGTTGGTAGAGATGCAGATAGTCTGTGTATCGCGATTAATTCAGCAATCTCAGCTGCCCTTCAAGATGGAACAATTGATGGTCTCATTCAGAAGTGGCTCTGAGGCTGATTAAATGCAAGCGTCGGTAGATCTATGGACTTTGATCAGCAGCATCATTATCTATGGACTACCGGCAACTCTTTTCTTGACGTTACTCGGTCTTGTTTTAGGTTTCTTACTAGGATTAGCTCTTGCTTTGATGCGAGTCTATGGATTGATTGAACTTCGATTGATTGCATCTGGATACGAAAAAGTTCTTCGTGGAATCCCCATTCTTGTGCTTATGTTCATCTTTGGATGGGGTGTGCCGGGACTCTTCTGGTTTGTGCCAGCAGAATTAAGACCCATTACCGGAGTAATTCTGGCTTTAGCACTTCGTAGCGGTGCATATCAATCCCAACTATATCGTGGAGCTATACTCTCTGTCCAAGAAGGCCAATTACAAGCTGCACGATCAATCGGAATGTCTCAAGTTCAAGCATCAAGGCATATTATACTCCCTCAAGCTTTACGAATCGCTGTACCTGGATTTTCGAATGAATATGCTGTAATCATCAAAGATACTGCTTATGCAGCAGCGGTCGGAGTTCCAGAGATGTTCAGAATTTCACGGGCATTTTCAATGACCTATCCTCAATTTTGGATACCAATCATGTTTACGGTCGCGCTAATCTATCTCGTTTTCACCTTTCCAGTCACCAAGCTGATTGGCGAACGACAGACGAAGAAGCTGAAGAACCTTGGTCTAGGAGGCGGATAATTTTGGTTGTTGTTTTGGAAGTAAAGGATGTTTGGAAAGCATATGGTAACCTGGAGGTATTGAAGGGTATCTCCTTTGATGTTCAGGAGAAAGAGGTGAAGGTTGTCTTTGGACCAAGTGGGTCTGGTAAGAGTACACTTCTTCGTTGCATCAATCAGCTTGAAACATTGGATCGTGGGGATGTTTATCTAAGGGGTGAGAAATTAAACGACCCAAATGCTGACATCAATGCCTTCAGATCAAGGATAGGCTTTGTATTTCAGCATTTCAATCTCTTTGCTCATCTAAAAGCCATTCGGAATGTTGCCATTGGGCTTGAGAAAGTGTTGCATCTACCAAAACAAGAAGCAGAGGAAAGGGCATATCGTGCCCTTGAACAGGTGCACATGGCTGACTGGGCTGATCACTATCCCGCGCAATTATCGGGAGGTCAACAGCAACGTGTTGGGATTGCACGAGCGATGGCTATGAATCCTGATTTGATTCTGTTTGATGAACCAACATCAGCATTGGACCCCGAGCTAATTGGAGAGGTTCTCCAAGTCATGCTCGATATAGCTGAGGCTGGAACGACAATGGTGGTTGTAACCCATGAATTAGGATTTGCACGAGCTGTAGCTCAGGAAATGATCTTCATGGATGATGGAGTTATTGTTGAACGGGGAACACCTCAACATTTCTTCAAATCACCTCAGTCTGATAGAGCAAAACGTTTCCTGCATAGACTTGAGGTCCTCTATGGTGCGGAAGCTGATGATGAAGTTGTAGATGAAGGATTGTGAATTATAATGAATCCTCTGGATTACCTATTATTACATTTTCATCCAGAACAGGATTTTTCATTTATCTTCGAATATCGCGATGACATCATTGCTGGTTTTGCGATGACAATGTATCTTTACCTGACTGCGCTTGTCATTGGATTCCTTCTTGGTCTTTTACTGGCAATTGCACGACAATACGGTGGGCCTTTGACTTCCCGTATCGCGACAGGATACATAGAATTGATTCGAAGTACTCCTTTGCTAGTTCAGATTTTCATTTTCTTCATACTGCCTTTTGGAATAAGTAATTTCTTAGAATCACTTGGTTATGGTCCCATTTATTCTGACTGGGTAATTAGATTTGGAGGTGTCACTGTCCTCAGTCACACAATCTTGTTCAGTATAATTACACTCGGTCTCAACAGTGCTGCATATCAAGCTGAATACTTTCGTGGTGCAATAACTTCTATTGGTGCTGGCCAGATTCAAGCTGCTCGTTCAATAGGAATGTCGAGTAGATCTGGAATTCGTTATGTGATTCTTCCTCAATCTCTTAGACGTGTGATACCTGCATGGTCCAATGAAGCAGCTTACCTGCCCAAGTACACCGTGGCAGCTTACTATATCGGAGTTGAGGAGCTATTTGCCAAGGCTCACTTGATTGTTACCAGGACATTCGAAGCATTACCGGCATACCTATTCATAGCACTGATTTTTCTCATAATTATCACAGCCTTCTCAAAAGCCCTCGAAATCATTTATGATCGAACAAAGATACCTGGACTCTAATTGTAGTTTTATCCCACAATTTTGACAAGAATCGAGTTTATGATGCTGATTTAAAACATTGCAGGTATCAAGATGTGGGAGATCCCCCGGACCACTTCAAATATTTCCGACTAATCGAGAACCAGATTTTCTTAGACGGGCCTCTATATTCTTATACTTCTCATGTGCCTTTCTTGCCTCATCCCTCATACCCAATTTCTCTAGGGCTTCACTCAGTATCTTCCATGCCATGTAGGAGTCTGGGTCCATCTCCACGGCTTTTCTGTAATATGCTAGTCCCTCCTCTGCTTTACCCTTCTTGAAAGATATTTGGCCCAAGTACATAAGGATGGTATAATCATCTGGGTCCAACTCCCGCATGACATAATATGTTTCTTCAAGTTCCTTCATTCTTCCAAGTTTCATTAGTGATCTCGCTATTCCTTTGTATATCTCGTAATCTCTTGGAAACATTATCTTTGCTCGACGAAGAGTTTCTAATGCATCCTCCCACAAGTCCCGGTTGTTATACGCGATAGCGAGTGAAATCATAGCTTCATAATGGTCCGGCTCCAATGCTAGACTGTGATTGAATGCTTCAATTGCATCCTCGTTCTTGCTTACCTGAAGGTATGCTTTACCTAGGCTTAGCCAATACTCAAAATGCCCTGGCTCACTCTTTAGACATCTCTTAAGATTCTTTATCGCTGCCTTTGTCTTTCCTTTCAGAAGATAGACTACTCCTAAACCTCCTAGTGCCATCGGATAGTCCTTTTCAAGTTTCAAACACTGTTTGAAAGCAATCTCTGCGTTGTTTATCTGTTTCAAAGACAGGTAACCAGAACCTAACCGATGCCATCTCTCAATATCATTGGGAGAATTCCGAAGTTCTTCAGCAAGTCTGTCAGCATCATCTTGAGTGAAAGTCACATCTATCAATATCCGTAGGTTCCATAGTACCTACTCCGCTCATTAGTATTGTCTTCTTGCTTTAGAAAAAACGAGGAAGATGATGGAACAATGTTTTCAAAACTCATCAAGTCCTTCATTATCAATCCAGGACTTATAATAAGGGTCGAACGAACCTCGAATTCCTTGAGACGCAATGAGTCCTGTAACAAACTCGTCTAAGACCTTTGAGATTTTAAGATATTCCGATTTTCCCTCTTCTTTCAGTTTTTTACTGATTTCTTTCACTCTGTTTGGGTTCACATTCAACTCGCTTGTAAGGAGCTTTCGAACCTCTTGGTACTCTTTGATGTGTATGTGAATTCCAAGGTTTCTGACCTTCAGCAACCGGAATCCATTTCCCGTCCTCCATAGTCGAGACGCATCCACCCACTCTTTTGTCAGCGATGGTATCATATCATCAATTTCATTCAATACATGAATCGACTCACGATAACGTGCCTGAATCAGGTCTGAAACATATATCGCAGATTGCGTAGATGAGATAAAATCCACATCAAAGAAGAGTGTTGAACCTCCGTTGTTTAACTGATTCTTTGTAATTTCTGATAGAACAGAAAATAGGTTGTTTGATGCTTGTTCAATTGTTTTTGGTAAACCAAGCGCCCTCAACTCATTGAAGAGAGAACAGTCGACACCCAGTAGTTCTGGTATTCCAAAGACAGACAGAATGATATGATGTGTTTTCAACCAATGTTTTTGATAGGTTTCTTGACACGCAACTTGTAAACTAGTAATCAAGTCCTCCCACTCTTTCTGTGACTCGACTTCTATACTCAAAACATTTGAGATCATATCCACGAGCCCTTCTGAGTCGTCTGTGGCTAGAAGCTCATAGATTGCATTGGTGTCAATATCCATCGGTAGGAAAACAGACCATAATGACTACTTTTGGTTTGCGTTATTTGAAAGGGAAAATTATTAGAACACTTATTAGAAATCTATTGATAATTGATTCATAATATTGGGGTATTACATTGCCTGAGAGAGGAGGCGAGACTGCTAGTCCAACCCCACTTGAACTTGACATTATGAAGTCATTTGGGTGGGCCGTAGTTGAAACTGAAGAGGCTCTTTATCAGAGGTATCTTCAACTTTCTGCTGCACGTTCTTTATTGCCTGAGGAAACTTTCCATCTGTTTCTTAGGAAAATGGAAGCTAAGGGATATGTTGAACCTATGAAACTGCATGGAAAACGGGCGTATCGCCGACTTCTGGTTGGAAAGGATATTGGAAAAGAACTGCATCCTCAGGTCCCTTTGGATGAGATGCATTTGGCTCTAGGTAGCCTCAAAGCAAAACCAAAGTTTGGGAAAAAGATACGGACAAGAGTCACCTCTGATGTTGTTGAAGACTCTGACATCGTTGGTCAGGAGATTCAACGTGCACTTGAGAAATGGATGTTTCGGGACTCCGGAAAAGTCAGCAAAGGTGCGGTTCACGCTCATATTGCTAATATGATGACTGCACTTCAGGAGTCTGAAGAAGAGCTATTCGAGTATGTTCGTATTGAGTTGCCCGGCCTATTGGCTGAAATTGGATCTATCCTAAGAACCTATGGTTCAGATTTCCTCTTACTCACATTGCGCCTGACTGAGCACAAGGTCAGGAAATATAAGATCTAATCTTTAGAAAGCCATTTATCAGTGAGCAGAATCAACTTCATTTTGAGGGATAATGATGGACGATGTTCCCAGAATTACATATCTAGGACAATCCGGTTTCTACATTGAAACAAATGATTGCAGCCTTCTCATTGATCCCACAAATAAGAAGTCGGGTGATGTCGTTGGGGATCTGGTCTATTGCACTCACAACCACTCTGATCATACAGGTGGTGTCGATGCATTTCTTGAACATAATGAGGATGCAATAATTGTGGGAAACGAGCAGGTGATGTCCTCATTTCCACAATACGCGGAGAGAGCAAAGACTGTAAGTGATAGTGAAATCTTTGATTTCAAGTCTATATCCATGACATTTACTAAGTTAAGACATGGACTGTTCAAGGGAGTTTACAATCTCGCTGTGGAAGTTCATATTAGAGAATTCTCTTTTGCTCACTGCGGCGATGCTGTTTCATTTGAAGAATTTCCTTCATCCCCTGCTAATATCCTCGCTATTCCGGTAAGCGGAGCTTTTGCAGCTGGGCCAAAGAAAGCTCTAGATATGATTCGTAATCTACCTAATCCACTTCCAACAGTAATTCCAATGCATTGGTTGATGAGAAATCCAAAATCATTTTGCAAGAAACTCAGGAAAGAATTACCTCAAGTCAATTGTATTGTTCCGGTAACTGGTGAGAAGATTAAGGGGTTCGAGTAATCTATGATCATGGAATGGATTGACAATGATAGGAGTAGAATTCGTCCATTATTCGAAGCTCATAGAAGAGCTCGCGGATTAATCTTTCCAGCACTTGATCAAGGACGAGGAGTTGTGTGGACTGACTCTCTTGAGACCCCTACTGTTGCATGCCTCCATCTTGTCGTTCTCAATGCTCTAGCTGGGGACAGTTCTAGTCCCAATGCAAAAGAATTGATACAAATGATTGAACCAAACCAAGTCGTAATCAGCCCTGATGAGAAATGGACAAAACTGATCAAGAACCTCTGGGGGGAGCGTGTTGGTGTTATCAAGCGAGCTTTGCTCTCACACAAATCTCTCGATCTTGAACATCTTAAGAGCCTTAGAGAACACCTTCCATCCGGCTACACTCTTGAACGCATGGACCTTGAAACCATCAGACGACTAGACAAGAGGTCATCAATGCACATTTTGACATTCTTTGGAAGCTCCAAGGAGTTTTACGAGAGAGGAATTGCCTACTGCATTAAACATGATGGAAAAGTCGTAAGCATGGCTTCAACCTTTACACCATTCACTGATGTCTTCGATATTGAGATTGACACCTTTGATGAAACCCATCGAAGAAAAGGTTTAGCAACTGTGGTTTCAGCTGCGCTGATTATTCATGCACTTGAAAATGGACTAGTCCCATACTGGGATGCAGAAAATGAGGTCTCTATCAATCTCGCTCTAAAGTTAGGTTACACTGATCCTGATTACTGGGAAGCTTATTATCTAAAGCCCCCAAGATGAATTCTTATCTCTTCCTTACCAGTGCTGCAACAAGAACGATAATTATTATGCCACCTCCAGCAATCGCAGAAATCATTAGAACGTCAATTGGTTCTGTTGGGACAGGCCCAACGGTGAAGACAGCTAATTCCTTTTGAACCTCAAGAGTTTCATTCGTGTCTTCTATCTCGATATCGATAACATAGTCACCGTTAGTCTGACCTATGAAATGTCCTGTGTAGTTACTGTCATGGTCATCATCAACTAACTCAATGGAGTCAATCAGAGTTCGATTTCCATGACCATAAATTTGGGCTGTCACTTTGGTAATGCCTGTTGATAGTATATCTCCAAGAGTATCATTGAGGTTATTGATCGATGCTCGTATGGAGAAGTTGGTTCCAGCTATACCTCTTTCGGGAGATAATGAGATGTCTGTGACTCTTGACAATCCTAATGCTTCTCTGACAATTTCTGCACAGACCTCTGAAGTAGGTGCTTCAAGATATCCCCCACCGGTTGGTCCACCGCCTCTACCACCTGTTATTATCTGTCCATCTGCAACTGCTTCCATTCCCCATACAGGCGTAGCCCCTGCTTCTAGCATTTGGGGGCTGCTTAAAGTGTAGGAGACCACTTTACTCCCGTTGACGATTTCATTTGCCTCAGCAGCCATTCTTGTCCCAGTACAGATTGATGCTATTGTCAAACCCATGTCAAAAGCATTGGAAACGAAATTCATCACAGCTACACTGTTTATCATTGATTGCCAGTGACCACCTGATGTCAATAAAAGACAGTCAAACTCTGATACCATTTCTGGAGTCATCTCTGACAAAAGTAGATCTGCAATTATCGGTCTTGGTTCTCTGTTCAAACAAGAGGTGATATTATAGTCAAGCGAATGCGCTGCGGTGGTCACATTCACACCCCATGCTTCAAGACGGTCCTTAGCATCGAAGTAGTTCCATCCAAAGAAATCAGTCAGTAGAATCAGGACTTTGACATCAGACACATCAGGTGTGTCCTGAGTAACTACTCCTGGAGGACTTGAGAACGTTAGCGAGATCACTAGGAGTGCAGTAGCTATGACAAATCTCCGTTTCATATGAATCAAATATCGGTCCAATTACTACTATATTAGGAATCGGTTCAACGCGGCTTTATAGAAAAGAAGGTCTGGAGATTCCTAGATTACCTCCAGACTGTCAAGAATCATCCAACAATAGAGAAGTCATCAAAGACTAGAGTTGGGATATCAATACCATATCTCAGGAACTGATTGTTGTTACCCACCTCTCGGAGTTTCTTATAACCCTCATAGAAATTACCTGCAATAGATACTGGCTCTACTGAGCCCTTCAACTCACCATTCTCAACAAGGAACGCTGAACCTGCCACACATGAGAACTCCCCTGTTGCCACACTGGAGTGGGAGATTCCCAATGGGAAGTCTCGGATGAGAATTGCCTTTCCGTCTATAGATTCGATAATGTCTTCTTCCTTCTTTTTACCAGGTGCAACCTCCAACCACTTGGTAGAAACTGTTGGTTTAGACTCATATGGAATTGAAACACCGAAAAGGCCTCTGCCCCGAGTTGAGTTGCCAGTTGATTCAAGACCGTATGCATTTCCAAAGTAACTATCGAACAAATAATTCCTCAGAACACCTTTCTCAATAATTGGATTGTTTTTTTGGGGTAGTCCTTCAGAATCGATGGATTCTGTCTTGAGGGCTTTGCTACTTTGACCACTATCAGTCAATGAGAAATCCTTCGAAGCAATGGTGTCACCAATCTTGTCACCAAGTGGTGAGGTCCCATCAACCACAGTGTTACCAAGAATTGATTCACCAAGACTTGAGAGCACAAATAGCCCCGCTGGTATTGGTGTCCAAATCGTAGGCATCTTCGCTGTGACTCCAAGCTTCTTTGCACCTAATTGGCTGACGGCATTTTCAGCAGCAACTTTGCCCACTCCCTCGGGATTAAACAACCGTTCCCGCGAAACATCAAAATGAAAGGACCCTCTTCTCTCTTCGTTCTCAATGGCATAGACACTTGTTTGACACCTACTTTGACCACTTCTTGTAGCCTGTAGAATCCCTCTTGTGTTTCCCACAGCGTATCCTTTCCACGAGGTCAATGCTTCAGCAGCGATTACCTTAGCTCTAGGATCAACTGCCTGTGCTTCTTCGATTTGCTGTTCGCAGTACTTGATGAGATCATCAGTTTCAATCGACAGAACCTCCTCTGGGAATGCTCCTTCCTTTCCTGCTCCTTTTGGATCTGAGAAACCAAGAAACCTCTCGTCGTCCACATTGACATTGTTGACGATGGACAGAGCTTCATTCGCCGCGATTCTTATTCTGTCAGGCGAAACACCACTGGAAACTGAGAATCCAATACGTTTGCCTTTTGCTACTCGTACAGCAGTTCCAGCGACAGCACCATCTTTTGCAGTTACGACTCCTTGGTCAATTCTCGCTGAAATCCTGTTCTCATAGAACACGAAAACTTCAAACTCTGCAGAGCTATCTAGTGATTTCGCATAGTTTAGGCCAGTGTCAGTCGTGGAGAGCAACTCATCTTTCAGATTGTCGAATTCCATTCATGCCTCCCCTCCAAATCTCACTTCACTAAAGAGTAATTGCGGCCCTCCCATACCAACCGGTAACGGGTATTGCTCTCCTTTCCCGCATCCTCCATAGTATCCCGCAAATAGCTTGAGCTTCTTTGTCCCGCCTTCCACCTTTGACAAGAGATCTAATATGTTGCCTGAAAGAGCGACTTCTCTAATTGGGTACTGAATCTCACCATTCTCAACCCAATAGCCACGTATTGCCTTGAAAACAAAACTTCCATCACCCTCGACCTGACCCCCAACTGTCTGAATAGCATATATGCCTGTGTCAAGCTTTTCAATCGCTTCTTCTTCAGTAAGGGTTCCAGGCAAGAAGTAGGTGTTTGTCATCCTTGGAATTGGTGGAAAAACGAAGTTTACAGCTCGAGCATTTCCTGTAGGTTCTTGTTCAAGTCTGTTTGCAGTACCTCGATTGTGTAAGTAGTGCTGAAGAATTCCTTTATCCAGAATTGTTGTCTGATTCGTGGCAATTCCTTGATCATCATAGGGCAACCAAAGACCACCATGCTTTTTGATGTCTGGAACACCTCCATCTATGATGGTAGCATGTTCAGTGCCAAGTTTGTTTCCAATTCTATCAACCAAGGGTGATCCCCCAGCTACGACGAAATCGCCTTCGCTCAAGTGACCGAACGACTCATGAGCTAGTACTCCAACCAAAATCTCTTCCACAAGGGCTCGGAATTTTCCAGCTGGGCAAGCTTTTGCCTTGAGCTGTTCCTTTGCATTAGCTCCTGCAGTTTCTCCCATTGCTTCAGGTGTATATTCTTTCTTCTGGAATTCCTCCAATCCAACCGTTCCACCTTGACCCTTTGATCCAAGCACCATTGCGCCTGCATCTGTCTTTGATGTGACGAGGACCCGTAAATCCGTTACAAGGAACTCCCAATCAATCTCTGAGCCATCACTGTTTACAAGCATCTTTGGACCATGCAATTCGCCCCAAAGCCCTCGAATACTTCTGACATTTTCTCCATGTTCTCTTGCAGATTCAATGAGTCGGTTCACCATGTCAATCTTGTAGTCAAGTTCCTTTTCTCTTGGATGAATCTTTACCGTGGCAGTATCAGATTTCTTACTCTTCACAGCTGACCTTCTTTCGAATGGTAGTTTCAACTTTGCAGCTCGTGAAGACGCCTTTGCCATCTTGTAAGACTTCTCCACCACTGAACGGATATCTTTCATCTCTGTACTCGCAGTGAACGAAAAGCCAGAAACACCATCCACATAGGATGTTATTGCAAAACCCATCCGTGATTTAACCTGAATATCTTGCCAGATGTCATTGATCCGTTGTAATGCTCTCAAGGTGAGATCCTCGTATCTGGCTTCTACGAAGTCTGCACCAAGGTTTTCGCCTATCCGGACACATTCATGTAATTTGTCCATCATATGTAGTTGCCTCTCTCATGTTCAATTTTGGTACTTTTGCATATTTTCTCTCATATAGAAACAAGATTCCTAGTCCGAGTACTCTTGTTGCTACTTTTCACTGTCGAGAATTCTGTACCAATATTTATAGATTGTTTCAAAACCCATCGATTCGTAGAGTTTCAGAGCAGGTTCATTCTCCGCCTCCACTTGAAGGAAAGCCTGTTTTGCTCCATGGTCTTCTCCCCACATTGCAAGTGCACAGCTTACGGACCACGCCACCCCTTTACGCCGATACTCAGGGAGTGTTCGAATGGAGAAAAGCCCGAGCCAATCCTGTTCCACAACACCAAGTCCAACTCCTGCAATGTTTCCGTGCATCATGACTCTTGCAATGTTCTTAGCTCCTTCGATCCTATGGATTATCTCTCTTCTAACCTCTATCGCTTTTGCGTTTCGTTTTGATTCGTGCATAAGGATGTCAAGGGACTCATCAGTCACTTTGAATAGATCAACTGGAAGTTTCGGAGAATGGCATGAAATCTCCTCAATCGGTGCTGTCTGAACATGTGTAATCATTCGCTGCTCGAATCCTTTTTGCTCAAGCAATTTGTCTAATCCGTTAGGTTGACTCGTTGGAGAGATTTTGAAAGCAGCAGCAGCATCCTTCTCATGATATAGGTTAATGACATAGTCCACTACCTGGTCTACACCAACACTACTTTCCCACGCATTTGGTAGAACACTATTTGCTCTCCAAGTGATGCCATCATCCATGTGGATGATCCAGCCTTTGTAGTTGACCACCTCTTTCGCAGGCCAACAGTGTGATGCCAAGAGTTCTAACTCTGCAATTTCTCTCTCAGACACCATAGTGGTGTAAAAGGCGGAACTGCCTAAAATATTCCTCTTTCAGCGACTTCTAAGCAAAACACCTTTGTGACGTTCTCTCATTTATGAATCTGGGATATTCAGGTGAGTCTTTCAATAAGCGATACCGCACGGATGATACTGAGTGGTCTCCATAAGGAACTCACTTCTAATCTATCTAAACCCTCACAATCTCTTCAGATAACTGAGGCGTCACGACTTGCAGGATTGACATATGTTCTATCATCAATAATACGTGAGAATCCTTACACATTTTCTCACCTCTCATTCAAGGCGGAAAAATCCGCTGTTTCACAAAATGAAACAACCAAACTTGTGCAGGAAGCTCTTGAGTCATTCAGATATCAGCTGCCGAAGACCATGAGTCTTGCTGAGCGGGTGGATCTCTTGGGGCTCATACATTCCTTGGGCTGCTATAGTCTGCCCCTTGAATATAATGAAGGAACTTCTCAGAGACCCCTCGGTGCATACTACACGCCGCCTGCTGTCGCTGACTATATCGTGTCCATCACTTTATCTCCTGTATTGAAACGACTTGCAGCCAAAACAACCAATAATGCGATTGAATCGCTGCAGGAGATACTGTCCCTTCGAACTCTGGATCCTGCTTGTGGAACTGGTGTGTTTCTTATCTCTGCCATGAATGCTTACATACATGCTATGAAGGAAGGGATTCGAAATGCTCTCGAAAGTGGAACCAGCAAGACCGAGCTAAGAAAATCAGGAATGTTCGATTTCAAAGAAATGATACGGCATAACATGTTTGGCGTGGATATTGATTCAGGATCCCTTGAGGTGGCTGATATCTCCCTCCGTTTACTTGCCAATGATGGAAATTTGGGTGAAACGGGCCTTGGTGATTCGCTCAAAAAAGGGAACTCGTTGATTTCACTACTTGGTATGAATGGAACTTCTGACCACAGTGAATT
>JBHLRC010000060.1:0-19157 GCA_048882965.1 Candidatus Thorarchaeota archaeon | reverse complement strand
GAGAGCTCAAAGGCAGTTGCACTAAGTGACGGTCTCTATAAGGAAGGAATCCTCGCACTACCGATCGTGTTCCCGATGGTCGCACGGGACAAGGCAAGGATTCGAAATATGATGAACTCCGGTCTTACCAAGGACCAGCTCGACAAGGCACTACATGCTTACGAGAAAGTTGGCAAGCAAGTAGGCATCATTTAGAAGATTACTGTAGGACATCTCAAATCGAGATGTCCACTTCTCGTTTTTTCAACTCAAATTAGTAAGTAGCAGTAAAACAGATGTCACCGTTTCTTTGCTATAACAACTGCAACAAGAACAACCACTATTCCCGCAGATGCTAGAATAGCCACAAGTCCCAGATCAGGACCCATTAACGGGTCAGTAAATGGCGCAGCACCTTCTAATCGAAGCGAAAGCTCGCCGACGTAATTGTCATCCATTCCTGGATGAGGTGCTACAAAGTTGTTCAATTGTTTTATTCCTGAGTCATAAGGATATACGACGTCTTCATAATATGCACGTGTGAGAGGGTATGCAAAATCATACGCTTCCTCGACACTCACATCGCCATTTGAGTCTGCATCAGCAGAGCTGTTGAGTATTGCATTTGTGAAGAAGTAGTTCCATACACTTCCTAATATGGGAAGTCCTTCCTCCTCAATACCAGCCCAGGAGTATTCATTTGCACCCACTGCCGAGATAGCAATCTCTGGATTAGGATCATCCGCAACCAGTTCTGTGAATCTTCCAGCTGTGCATGAATCAATAAATAGCAATTTGTTCTGACTAGGGATCTCCTCCCATGTGTCCACGAATGTATCATTCTGGGCAATTGTGTTATTCAGCCACATTCCGTGAGCAGCAATATACAAGAGTGCAACATCGTTCTCACCGGTATTATCGATAAGAAATTGAATAGCCTCGACTACTTGTGCCAGATCAAATGCTTCATTCACAATCAGTATATGATTCTCTTGCCATCCAAGAGTTGTTAGTGTGTCCACCCATCTTTGTGTGTCATTATAATTGGTGGGTATGTCTGTCCAACCCTCCGGATAATAGTTAATCTCCATTATGCTAGCCCATCCATCTCGTGTATCCTGAGAAGTTCCAGTGGTGGAAACAGAGGGTATAACCGATACAGCCACAACCATCGTGATAATCAGAAAGATGCCTAATAGCAACCCGCTTTCCCTGTGCATCATATCTACCCAACTTGTCAAACGAGTATAATCTAAAAAGAGATTCAGATTAACGCAAGCAATGGCTACGCAATAGGTATTCTGGACCATGAATACAAATCCATAGGCCCCACCCTTCACTAGAATCAGAAGCATGATGAACTCTGGTCTGGCCATGGAACATCTAGACAAAGCTCTGGCGGCCTATGAGACGGTTGGAAAGCAGGTCGGCATCATCTAGTTTTGAAATGAGAAATGCGCCTGCAAACGGCGCATTCCTTCAGTTTATTTTACCTTCTCATCTACCTTCTCAAGTTCCACAATAGGTGAGAACCTGAAACTCACTTCCGGCAGATAGTGACGAGTAATCCGGACTAGATGCTCAGGATTCTCGGTCTCTACAAGCTGGAATCCTTCAGTACCATCAACCATCAGATAGTTCTTAGAGATGAATTTTGCGTGTTGGCCAGGATTCTTCTTCACAATACCTCTGAATTCCTTCAATTTGTCCATGACAATATTGTGGTCACCAGGGGCATATTCCCAGAACATGATATATTTCATTGTAACGTCTTCCTTTTGTACCCAAGAATTAACATCTGATTGTTAAGAGAGTTGTGAAATGTAGATAGAATATGATTCACTATCGATAACTGAAACGCTCTTCAGTGAGATCTGTACTTCGAAAAAATTCCTAAAGCTTATCTCATACCTTTGATATAGATAGGGACATGTCGGAATTCAAAAAGGATGTTACACTGCGGAGTGTGTTGCTCGAAGCTGCTAAGTCAGGAGAAAGGATGAGATTCTATGGACCAGGGATGATGATTGTTGCTGAGGGACAGATCGCATTTGTAGGCGAGGACGTCGTTGGTCTAAAGCACGGGAAGACAGAAGACGCGGATGAGTTTGTTTGCATTGAATGTATAATCAAAATTCAGATTCTAGGAGAATATCGCCAATACTAGAAAGTAGAATATTCCATCTAGAAGAATCTCAATTCAACAACACTCTTATTTGTAAGACCATCAAATTATTGCGGAGGTTTTCACATGGGATTGTTTGGAACTGCAGCACCGATACTTGTGGATATCAATCTAATACTGCAATATCTGACACTTGTACTCTTGATAGTTGGATATCTGAAAACTAAACCCCGTAAGACTCATGGCTACCTTATGATGGTCGTCTTTCTATTGACCATTGGGACCACCGTCTTTGTAATGGCACCCCGGATCCTTTTTGCTCTTTCAAACTACGGGTATATTGTTCTAGCACATGCAGGTGTGGGAATTACTGCAATGCTGTTAGGTACGCTCTTCGGTTTGAATTTCGGTATGGCACTGTCGAATAAGCAACCGCTAGTCTGTGGTTCAAAGAAGATGATGAGAGTGGCATTCATTCTGTGGCTCCTTCCCATCCTATCAGGGACACTGACATACGTTGGTTTGTACTTGTAAATAGTATTGTCGAATGGTCTGCTCACAATCCTACTAGAGATTACCAAAAGTCAGTAGAATATACAACATCATGACAAAGACTGCAATCATCGAAATCGATTCCAATGCGTTCACACTCGAATCATCGGTGATGATAACACGAAGAATGAACATTGATGGAAATGCGAAGAATAGTAAGACTACTGAGAACAGGTCTATTGGAATCACTTGAGTGACCCCAAGAAGAGTTGCAGAAAGTCCTCCAGCTATCAACGTAAAGCCGAAGATGACAAAGAAGACCTGTACTATACCTCCAAAAGCATTGGAGAGAGCTACGTCAATCTGTTCTTTGCGATGACTTGATGCCACAATGATGTACTCCGGAGTCCCGCCAAATATTACCAATAACAGAGCTGCATGGATGAAAGACAGATGTAAAGATTCTGTGGCAAAGTGGGCAAATCCGGAGAGGGCTTCACCTCCAAACAGTGCACCTGCAGATGCCACGATAAGATAAAGTCCGAGTTTGGTTCTAGTCAAAGGATGATGTTGCATGTGTTTCTCCAAATCAGACTTAGTCAAGTCACTTCCGTAGTATTTTGTTATCCAATAGAGATACGCAATATAGACACCAATAAGAGCGCCTCCAAAGACAAACAGCTCTCCTGCCTCAAGATAGCGTGGTAATAACGGATTGTCAAGTGCGAACACGAATAACATCAACATTGAGAGACCCACTGAGAGACTGATAACAGATCCCATACTGAGCAATTCACTGCCAACCCAATTAATTGCATCAGGAAGCTTATAGTTACCATTTTCATCCTTTGGTAAGACTAGGGTATAAAATGCAAAAACAAGCGAATTCATGAAAATAGTGGCTAATGCGAGAACCCAGGCGAGTTCATACTTTTGACCAATAAGAAGGAAAGCGATGACAGAAAGCTCAGGAATGGTACTAGCAAGACTGGCGTAGATACCAGACACATAGTCAGTCATCTTGTAGTTGTGTGCTATACCCTCAACAGAGATGACGAATGCCTCACAGGCGCCACCAATGAGAAGTACTCCTCCAATGAGATCAGCATAGGCAACAATATCCTCTCCAATGTGAATGCCTATAATTTCCAATAGGAAAAATGCGATGATGATGACGAATCCAATGAGATACGCCATTTGCCAAATCTTGAGTTTCATTGGAGTGCCTCCGATGCCATCGAACAATCAGACATCCAATTAAACTTCTCCCTCGGAACGAAGTGAAACTATACATCTTCAGCGAGAACTTTCCTAATCATGGTGGTAGCAGTCCTACCAATCACTGTTACTACGACCTGAACCAAGAAAGCTATGAAAAATATACCAACCGAGATAGACATTCCGAAGAAGCTCAATGATGTTGCAGATTGAGCCGCAAGAAAATATACCCAAAGGAGGTAGTAACCGTAGACACCGAGGATTAGTATGAAACCAACAGCCAAGCCATAAATGATTACAACAGTTTTCACTCCGGGTCTATTGAGGTCGACCTCTCCGATACCTTCTGCTATGACTACTCGTCCTATCCTACGATTGAACCTGACAAAGAAGCTAATAGCGCCAAGAAAGATGAAGAGTGTAATCATTGCTCCGATTAGGAGGAGAAAAATAGCCACATCGGTTTGAATGACCGATACATAGTCACGTAGGATATATGCTGTAGCAGAACCAAGTAACATCATAGCTGAAACAATCTCTGCTACAAGAGTGATGGTCGCAGTACCTCTGAACATTGAGCCAACATCGAGAAGTTCTTCATCAGACAAAGTAGTTCCCTCCGATTGCGTGCACAATTATTGAGATGCAGAGCCTCATAAAGACTTGTTGTTGCTAGTGAGAAAGCTCAATAAGAAGCATGCATTTGACAGGGTGGCGATGATAAAGTGACAAATCTACTGCATGATATTCCCCCAGGTCCAAATCCTCCAAGTGAAATCTATGCCATTGTTGAAATGACAAGAGCAAGTAAAAACAAGTATGAATATGATGCAGATCTCAATCTGTTCAAATTAGACCGTGTGCTCTATACATTCGCTCCTTTTGATTATGGGTTTATTCCCCAGACTCTTGACCACGATGGAGACCCATTAGATGTCATCCTTCTCATTTCGGAACCAACTTTCACGTCATGTGTAGTACATGCAAGACCGATTGGCATTATGGAAATGGATGACGCTGGGAAGATTGATGACAAGATAATCGCAGTCCCAATGAATGAGCCATATTATCGTGACGTGAAGACTATCATCGACCTCCCACGGAGTAGAATGGATGAGCTGCGGCACTTCTATGCAACATACAAGATTCAGGAAGGAGGTCATACAGAAATTAAGAAATTCAGAGAATTAAACGATGCATATCTTACGATAAAACGGTGCATGGAAGACTATCAGAAAGGCCTGTCATCCTAGGCCACACCAAAATAATCTAAAGGAATTTGAAAAGCAGCCAAACCTCGAGTTGGTACTATGGAGGAAACACGACTCTATCGCGCAGTTGTTTTCGATTTTGATGGAACATTAGCAGACAGTATGCCCTTTCTTCAGAAGATAGGAGTCGATATCATGATGAAGCATTATGCTGTATCAAAGGAAAATGCAACAGAGAGATATGTATCAACCACGGGTCTTCCCTATGAGCACCAAATCAAGCTGAACTTTCCAGATGACCCAAGGAATGAAAACGCCATTGAAGAGTTTGAGCAGCTTAAGATCAAGCGTATCTATGAACAAGAGCTATTTCCTGATGCAGAAGAAACAGTAAGAAAAATCAACCAAATGGGATTCGATGCGTTTGTTTCGTCATCCACATTTCAACCAACAGTTGAGGAGTACTTCAGAAGAAGAGGAATTCTTGATTTATTCAAAGCAATTGTTGGATATCGACCCGGGTTCGAGAAAGGGGCGGATCACTTCAAACATATTAGTACAACCTATGACATTCCTTTCGAATCAATGGTCTTTGTGGGAGATTCACTGAAGGATTTTGAGAGGTCTAAGGGATTCTGCGATTTTATCGGTGTAATAGGTCTATTTGATTGTGAGCAATTCCACAATGTAGGCCACAAAGGACTGTTGATTTCTCACCTCATTGAGTTGCCAAGTTTCATTGATTATCCTGAAACATTATCTTAAGATGCATCGGTTTTTTCTTGTGCGTCACCCAACCAGGTAGCTAATGCCAATCCGAGCAGTATCAAAGTCATAACAGGTATTGGAATCCATGTGTACCAAACATAATACAGACTATATAGCCGCACCCAACCCATCCAATTGAGTAGAAGAATTCCCGGAATCATTGAAAGAACTGATGCAGCTAATGCAGCCAATACCCAGACCATTGAACGTCGATGAATCCGACGTTCCAACAGCCATACAAATCCCAAAGAAGTGAAAACAGCATATGGAATACCAATAGTCAATCCAGCCAAGTTGAGGGAAGTATAATGCCCGTATGAGTCAACCAGATAAACAAGAGCTTGGACTGGAGATACGGGTATGATTGAAGTAGGGGATAAAGAAGTACCACTATGTCTGAACCCTATGACGCAAGGCACAAAGAATGAAAAGACCATAATAAGGAAGAAGCCGAGATCAAGAGGTGGAGCAAAGAAAGGTTCATCCTTTGATTCAACTTGTCCGATTTCTTCTAGTTCTGGTAGTATATCATAATCACGTTGCAGCCGGTCGTGTGAATAATATCCTCGAAAGCTAAGAAAGCCAATTACTAACAACCATGCAGTTGGTATGATAATTCCCACTAGTGGGATTAATGCGATATGGAGAGTGCCATTTGTTACATCAGTTAAGAGTAGTCGAAGAATGAATGGATATCCTGCAGGAATGAGTAATCCGAAACCCATCATGATGTCCGAAGACAAATTGCTTGGGGTTGTACACAAAGTGATGCATAGGATGAGTGGAAACCAATAAAGAAGTATTGACCAAAAGGACCAGAGCAGTGCATTACCCGGAATTTTCAGGACGAGCATACTACCTTGGGTCCATAGACCAATGACCGGTATAGGACCAAGAAGCTGGCTATAGATTAGCACAGGAGTATCTTGTGTATAGGGCTGAAACATTCTGGTAGAGAAGAACCACGGAATAAACGCCAGAATTGTGAAAGCGAGGAGAGGAATGAGTCGAAAATCGAATACTAATCGCTTCTTTGGAAATTCTAGATTTTTGTTAACCCATAAACCAAGCCGGAGTATTACCAGAAAGAAGAGCGCAAGAGAAAGAATACCCATTATCATATCTTGCGTATTGATTAAATTGAGTGCTTTTTTGAAATGCACGTCAATCTGAATATTATAGGACCCATTGATATGAAGATAGTCCCCCATATATGCAACTGATGCGAGTCGATAATCGCTATCAGTCAAAGGGTCACCCAGTGAAAAGGAAATCCAAAGGTAAAGAGGAGGAGTATAGAGAATAACAGGAGTTGAATTTGTGGCCAATTGGAGATTGTAGATATCATCATACTCTCCAGTACTCCAGAATGTCTTATGAACAGGATAGGATGTATCAAGATGCAGCTCGACTTCTACTGCCTTCATGTGTATGATTAGAATCACTTGTTCATTTTCATGGTAACTAATATTGAATTCGACACCATGGTATGGATATATATTCCAAGTACAAGACCCATTCAAACTTCCCGGTCGAAGGAATAAAGTATCAATGACAGACTGGGAGTAGAAACGATAATGTGATGAACTCAGATTGTTCCTTGAAGCAAATAGAAAAGGAGTTCGCCGCATGTCATGCATGTATTTATTCTCGAAGAGATTTTGTCCTGATGTAGATTGTAGATTGATGGAAACCGGACAAAGCGGCACACTAGAATTCGCCCAAACGATTAGACTATGAAAGATGAAATCTTCTTGTGGAGATATATCAACTGTTACCTCTAAAAGCCACCAATTATCATCAGATTTAGCCGTTGAGAGATCTGATTGCACTGAAAGGGTCGTTCTGTTGGTAATATACCGGGTGATTTCAATATCACCACCTGAAGCAAAGAAATACACCTTATAGGTTGCGTCTGTTCGCTGGTTCTTTGGCTCCAATGTCACGTTGAAGACTACGAGGTCATAATCAAATCGTGGAATCTGAAGCCATTCACGTCCTGAGAAGGGAGTGTAATTTAGAATAACTGCGGAGTTGGGTGAAGCATGTGATTCACGCTGAATAGTGAAATTAGTCGACTGAGGAATAGGAGTGGTATAATGAACCTCGTATTCCCCAGCTGGAGTAGGAAGTGGATAATCAAGAACCTGATTCGCTGAAATCAGTAAGAAAGCTACTACAATAATTGATAGCGTGAGAGTGCGTTCTTTCGAAAATCGAATGCTCTTCAAACCCAACTAGGATAAACCTCCCTCACGATACTACAAATATCACTGCTTAGCGATAAAACCTTTCGTACTGACGATTAAAACAGGATTCCCAAAATAAGACTATACTCTACTTGAAAACGTTGCGAAGATGGTAATTCCAACAAGGGTATCTAGAGTTGTCAGGCTAGAACAGAGATGGTTGCTATGCGTCTACTTCAACTGGAACTGCTGGACCTTGGCCACGCACTTTGTTCATCTTTTCTAGAATTTCACGAATATGAGGAACAAATTGCTCCGGAACAGTGACGATGTTCTCTGGAGGTAGATTCTCAAGGACGTCCAATATTTTTTCAAGCGTGTGTTTTTTCATCTGTCGACAAATAGCACCTTCATACATCGGAATGATGGTCTTGTCCGGATGTCGCTTCTGCAACTGCTGAAGCAAGCCCATTTCTGTTGCAATTATGAAGACCTTGGCATCCGATTCCGCGACCGTTCGAACCATCATCCCTGTTGACCCGACCATGTCTGCAGCCTCCTGAAGCTCGATTGGACATTCAGGATGGGCTATGGTAATTGCTTCAGGATATTTCTCTTTCAGCTCAATCAACATGCTGAGATCAAACATATTATGGACGTAGCAGTGACCTCTTTGATCGATATCTATGATTTCGACATCTGTGTGTGACCTCACGTAATCTCCAAGATTCGCATCTGGTCCGAAAATCACACGATTGACACCAAGTGATTCAACGACCTCAACTGCACTGCCGGACGTGCATATCATATCAGCTTCTGATTTAGCCTCAGCAGTTGTGTTTACATAGACAACAACTGGTACGCCAGGGTACTCCTTTTTCTTCTGACGAACTTTCTCTGCATCAAGGTAACCTGCAAGTGGACAGAGCGCTTTGGGATCAGGAATGTAAACAGGAACATGAGGAGAGAGAATTGCAGCCATCTCAGCCATGAACTTCACACCTGCAAAAATAATCATATCATATCCACTAACCTCAGCAGATTGTCTAGCTAGTTGTAGGGAATCACCAACAAAGTCTGCAATCTCTTGGATCTCAATGATTTGATAATTATGAGCTAGAATGAGTGCCTTACGCTCTTTCTTCAGTTTGAGGATTCGTTCCTGTAAATCCTTGGTGTTGTTAACCATCGGTCACACCTTATGTTAGCCCATTTGTCAGCGCTTTTAATAAAATTCCATACGGCAACTATTGACAACTTAAGATTGATGTGGCAACATTTGCCAATTCGTCAGTGTCATTTAAGTGTACATTGTAGCCTACTGTGAATTTGACCTACTTGGAGGAATATAAGACGAAAGTCGGTGTTGCATCAGGATTAGAAGCAAGTATTCTAGAAGACGCAAGATACGTGATTGAAATCCTTCAGAAGAACAGCATCGATTTTGTCGTTGAAGATAAGTTGTCTGAATACTTGAAAGATATTGTGGGAAAACCAGTACGAAAAATGGATGTTGACATCCTCATCCTCATTGGCTCCGATAGATATCTTCTCAAGCAACTTCTAGAAATCGGTCGTTTAGACACACCTATTCTGCCACTCTCATCAAAAGGACAACCGGACTTCCTCTTTGAAATATCGGCAACCAACTTTGATGGTGTTATCGAAGACTTACAAGATGACAAATGGAAACAGGAAGAGCGCAGACGTATTGTAGCTGAAATTTCAGGAAAAGAAACTCCTCCGCTTTTGAATGATATAGGAATTTTCGCTAAGCGAAGTGCTACAATCGTACGCTACTCGTTATTAATCGATGATGAGCATTTTTGGAAGGACGGGAGTGATGGTCTTATAGTAGCTACGCCAACAGGAAGTACCGCATACTCTCTCAGTGTCGGTGGACCAGTCATCCTCACCTCTTCACCAGTGTTTTCAATAATACCAGTAAATAGCGTGAATCCGGCGAGACGACCTCTAGTACTTGCAGATGATCACAAAGTTGAGATTAGAGACCTGACTAGCTCTGTGGCAATCGAGGCAGTACTTGATGGTCAAATTCGAAGAAAAGTAGACAATCAACCGGTTCGAATCAGGAAGTCTGACTCTAGTGCTTCATTTGTGAAATTCTCAGAGGAGAGAGTGGAATCTCTCCGAGGGAAGTTATTGGCGAAGACAGAAACTGCAGAGGATGTTGCACACGAACTCCCACCGAGTGCCAAATTGGTCTTCAAGGTTCTTGAATATCAAGGACAACTTAGTCAAAAAGAAATAATCGAAGAAACCATGTTGCCACCACGTACTGTTCGTTATGCACTCTCACTTCTGATGAGTGAAGGATTAGTTACAAAGAAACTTTCTCTAAGAGACAGTAGACAAGGACTTTACCATGTCACCAACAAAGCCTAAGAAGGGACTATACACCACAATGCATACGAAAATCGTGTGATTACTATGACCACAAAGAAAGGAATTCCAAAGATAAAGAACAAGACAATCAAGGCATTGTTCAATCAAGCCATCTCAGACATCCAATTGGTCAGAAAAGGAAAGAAGATACCTGATGAAACTGGACCTTTTGGTGAAGCAAGAGAATTCCTTGCCTTTGAAGTTTCAAAAACACAAGAACCTCCGGTTGAAGGTCTATCCCTAGCTGAATCTGCAAATGCAATCCTGATGGAGATCTTCAGAGATGCACGGGAGGATCCTACACAGACTGAAATTATCGAATCAATGACACTATGTCTCTATGGACTTGTACTTGGCAATTATGACGATGAAGACTTCAGACACGTCTACAGGTACTCATTGAAACATGCCAAGAACCAGAGTCCATTTGAGAGTTGGTTGCGCAAAGCATTACTCTTCCTTGCAGCTACCAGATTTGATTCCGGAAAAGAAGTGTTGAGTGATATAAGGAAGTGGCTTCAGTTTCTTGGAGCACCTGTTTTCAACCCTTTTTCATTCAGGGATTTCGCTAAGGAGTTTGATATAGACATCGGATCTGTTCTTGACTCAGAGGAGTTGAGACTTGTTGATTCATTGGTACGACACCCTCAGTATGTCAAAGAAGCCGTGGAAGGAAAACCGTTTCTAGAAGTTATGGAGGCTTGTAGGGAATGGACCCCTGATGCTCTATTATCCGAGTTATTGGATGTGGTAAAGCACGAGGTGTACGGAAATGCCTCAAGCTTAGTTACAAAAGATATGAGTGTCACTAAATCAATTGAGGTTATTAAGAAACACTTCGAAAGAAGCAAATTTCAAAGCCAAAAGAAAACTGTCTTACCAGTTCGATTGCAACAATTAGAGAATCCCCCACCTGGCGAGGCAATTGATCCTGTTATATTCGAATTGATACCAAAGAAGCTTAGAATGGGATTGCTGCCTGCTGTAGCATATTCAAGTAAAACTACTAGTATTGAGATTATATTTCTTGGCGGGCCTCGTATCGGTAGGAGTGGCATCTTAATCAAGACAGATACAGGAGGAATACTGCTTGACTTTGGTCTTTCTGTGACCAATCATATGATGCCTGAGTGGGTTCCTGAACTTGAAATGATTGATACAGTCTTAGTTAGTCATGGTCATCTGGATCACTTGGGAGCTCTGCCAGTTCTGTTTGAAAAATTCGATGGCAAATGGTGTTCAGTTGGACCTACAGGGGGTATTGCAAAGATGCTCCTGATTGATGCCATTAAAGTTGGAACTCCTGCACCGCCTAGAAGGTACGATAAGTTAGATTTGATTTCGCATCTCACTGAAGAAAATATAAAGAAAACAACGGACAATCATGTAAAACTTGAATATGGCAAGAGCAACGAGGTCGGACCGGGAATCGTGGTCACACCGATTGATGCATGCCATATCCCAGGAAGTGCTGCTTATCAGATCGATATTGAGGGCGTTAAGATTCTCTACACTGGTGATTTCAATATGGATGAGTCAGTTCTGTTCCCAGGAGCAAATCTACCCACTGACTCAGACTACGTGATTTTCGATGGCACATATTGGAACAGAGAAGACTTCAATCGCAAACAAGTGAATGAAACAATCAGTAACATAGTTAGCAAGTATGGCCCGGTAGTTATCCCTAGTTTCGCAGTAGGACGTTCACAAGAGGTTCTCATGATTCTAGAAAACCTTGGCATCACCAGAAACCGAAATGTGATGGTAGCAGGAATGGCCAATCATATTACAAGTCTTGTCGGAGTTCAGGGACACTGGCAGAGTATGAAGAAGAATAAGATTCATCTTGACAAGGATGATATCTTGGTTTCAGGAGGAGGTATGGTAGGAGGAGGACTTGCAAGGCATCACTTCAAAGAACAACGTAACAACCCAGAAGCTGCTGTGATTCTGTGCGGCTATCTTGCTCCAAGAACGCCAGGTTGGAATTTACTTAACGGATATGAACCACATGATTGTAAGTTGGAATACGCAAGACTTAGCGCTCACTCTTCCGCATCGAACCTAGCAGACTACATAAAATCATGTAGTGGGAAAAAGTTCATGGTCCACACACCGACAGAAACAGCACCAAAAGGAATTATTATGCCTGAATATCGAGAGAGGGTTGTAATCAAAGTATGAGGCTACGCTACAACCTCTAGTACACCATCTAGCACAAGCTTAGTTGCTACGAATTTCATTGCAGGAAGGCTCACATTTAGCTTCTTTACTACATCTTGTAGAGGGATAGTTCCATCACACAGGTCGACGAACTTGACAACAACATTGCCATACGCCTTCTGAGTGTCTTCATCGACAATTCCCATCTTCTTCAAATGACTAGTAGGACCAATCTCAACTTTGAAGTCGATCCAACCATACTGATTCATTATCTGAAGGCAACCAAGAACAGTTTCTCGTGGAATATCTAGACTACGGACAAGACCACCAACAGTGTCATTACTCTCAATGGCAGTCTTTACCGCAACAATGGCTTGACCCACCTCGCGATTCTCGAAGGGTAATGGTTTTCCAGCCTCCCTAGACCTCACAATATAATCAAAACTAATGGGTTTCACGGGCAATCTTGTAAGGACCTCGAAAACTGAAGGCTCAAAGACCGATTTATTGCCATCCCACGAGTCCCATACATCCCGATACTTCTGTTCAATTTCAAATAAGAGTGAAGTCAGGAGACTTCTCTGTTCATCTTCCTCACTATCATTGGTGACGATGAGAGCAAGAACAAAGTGTTTAGATTTTTCAACCATCACAAGATTTCCTTCATGTTCGATGGTTTCTAGAGCATCAGTTGTACTGGTCCCGTCAGAAGATTCAGTATCAATCCCTCCAAATGAGTCCAGTGCTGAAATCAATGATGCAACCGCATTTGTATCAATTTCATCATCAGAATATTTGAGGTGATATGCCACGTCAGGCATTCCCTCTTTTTGTACGATAAGCATAAGATGAAGTATTTTGGCTCGGTCCGTGGTGGGTCTTGTTATCACCTGTTCAGAGGGAGTTGTTTCTGATGCAGATTCTGCGGCATCAGCAATTGCAGCTGCTTCGCTACTTGTAGGAATTGGGGTCTCACTGATTGCTTCAATACTATCTTCATCATAGGGAACCGATTCATACCCTGTTTCTACAGATCCTGACGATGCTTGCGGAGTTGTTGCAGCTGCTGCTGCCGCCGCACCTCCAGGTCGATCCATTTCTTCAGTTCCCCTCCTGACAGTAATCATCTCACTGATTGGGAGATCAGGTAGTGTAACTCCCACGGTCTTTGCAGCGACCTCGAGCATGAGTCGGATGAACTCCTCACGCCGTGTCTTATCTGTAGCCACCATTGGAAATGTGGGTGCTCCAAGCAAACGTTTGATCTTTTCAGCCTTCATGGACTCTGGTAGGTCTTGTTTGTTGGCAATGATGAATAAGGGAACCGCAGGAGCCTCTTTTCGAATATTACGAAGCAGAGATTTGGTCTGCATTACATTTCTGAAACTGGAGTCAGTTATTAGAAATATCACATCTGTTCCACTAAAGTAGAATGACCATAAGTCCTGAAATACAGCCTGTCCCGCAAAGTCCCAGACTGTTACAAGGAAGGTGCCGAATTGTATAGTTTCAGATGAATCCACAGCTACTTCGATTGTTGGCACATACCCTCCGGGAGCAGGTTCCTTTCCAAATAAGAGCCGGAGTAGTGTACTCTTACCGACACCACCGCTTCCCACAAAGCTGACCTTGAATCTAGTGAATATGAGCTCGCCGAGGATTTCATCCAAATTATCACGGATGTAGCCAATGCTATTTCCACGTAGAGCTGTCGACACTCTCGCAGCGCCTTCACGAACGCGATGTTGGATGACTCGGTCTTCATCCCGACCGTCTGTAACGAGAAGAAGCAGCATGTCTCCATCTACTTCGCCGTGGAAAACCTTGTGTTTCTCAGCGACAAAGACAGGTGTGTCTTTTGATAGGCCCTCAGTGGTATGAAGATCATTGTAACCAGCAAGAAAATCTTGAATGTCATGATCAAGAAAATCAATCTTCCAAAACCTAGTTCTCACCACAACGTTGCCATCAGCCTTCTCAATCAATAACACGTTGTGTATCACTGAAAATCACACTCTGCCTTGCATCTTGATAATTCGTGAGTCGTTATCTACTTTTCTCGCGTTTTTCATTATGGATTCCATCTATGAACCTTATGTGTGCGTGCATTAACCATCTTCTATTGTTATTATCTCCCTCCGGTGAAGTTCTGCAAAGACAGTCACCAAAACACTGGGTTGCAGTTTCAAGCTAGAGGCAATCTGTTCTATTGTTCTGTCACCATCTACTAGCCCTATGATTTCATCAACTCTAGAATAGAGAGAAAGAACTTCATCATCTGGTTCATGTAACAGAACTGGAACATCATCAGGTCCAATTTTGAGTTCGAATTCGATTGCGCCCATCCTGTGAAGGAGATGAATGGCTCCCAATATCATCTCTGGACCTTTCCCAGGAACAAGTAAGGACATGGTCATTGATCCATCCAAACGATGCCATACCGCCTCAATGAAGTCACGGAGAGGTGCGTTTTCAAACCGTTCCCAGAGAAGAGCCCTGGTTTGTTTTGGAGCCATTCGTGTGGGTATCACCTCAGGCGGCAATGTTGCTAATAACTTCAAGGTGAATGGTGGAGACCTGAAAAGATCAGTTGGATCACCTACGACCTCTGGGACTTCATCCATAAAGAGATCAGGCAGGAAGGAAAACTTCTCTCTCAACGCCTCAACATTGACATTTGTTCCTGTAATCAATGTGTAGACATAATGTCCACGTTCAATAGTTATGTAGTTAAAATCACCTGTTCGAAAAACCGAGGTATCTGTAGGAGTTGCTGGATCAAATTTGAAGGCGGATATAGCAGCCACAATGTTTGGAGACATTTCCAGAAGCCGTGAACGCTCGTCGTAATAGTAGCTGTAAGCAGCGGTTCCAGATCGACGGTCAACAACAAAGAATGCCTGATGTCCTACATCTTCATCTTCTGGTTCTTCCATAGTTGAGGATGAATCAATCGACCGGTCAATCTTCCAGCGTTGATACGCGAGCTCTGGATGCATATCGATAAACCCGGCAATCGCCATCGATGATAGTAGAAGTTGTGTCGGTTGAGATGACACATCTGAAAGCTCCAACCCATAAAGCTCCTCATATTCACGAGCCAATTCGAGCTGGTCATCCGAGCCAGGCATAACCACTAGTTTGGAGTCTGATTCCTGTCTTATCCTCATCACAATCTGCTCTACACTATCAGCAGTTGGTAGAGGTGGTGAGATAATCAGTGAGAAAAGAGAAGCACTGGATAAATCCTCAGACCAGTCTGATTTCACAATCTCGTCAGGAGTTATACGCATGATTTCAACTCCAAAGGGACCAATCAGGATTGGTGTAGTGTATACGCGGTTTTTTTGCCCCTTGTTCTTGAGAATTGAATCCACAGCAGATCCGGATTTATCCTCATACGATGGATCAGAACTTACGATGAAGCAAATACGTAGGCGGTCTCGAAGAAGAGCATCTGCCATCGTATCAAATTCATCCTTAAAATCTCGAACAGAGGTCTGTTCAATCTCCTTCTTTGTGGCTTCTTGAAAATGTTTCATAAGTTCAATATCAGACTCGGGGATAGGAGAAGAATCAGACACACCCACAATGATAGTGACATCACTCACCGTACAAATACAGGTGCTTTTCCCATCAATCTCTATGGTCACAAACTCCCTAGCAGATTGTTCCTGCATGAGCTTATAGTAAGTCTCTATCACAAGTTGGAGATATTCATCGCTGATTTCTTCTTTGCTAAATGATATGGATGCCAATGCCTTGGACCCTAGAAGGTCAATAAGCACTGCATCGATAATCATTTCATAATCATCCTCTTGAATCGCAAGTCGATTGTAATTACTCTCTCCACCCATTTTTCTATCATGGTCACTAATCAACATTGTTCGGTTCTCTTGGCTATGAATTCCTCAAAGGATAACAAGTTACGCATGAGCTTTTGATAATCCGAATCAAGCCAGTTCAGGTCATACTCTATCAAATCCTCTCCGCCGCCAGCTACGATTGGTGGTAAATCTGACAATGCTTCAGCAACATTCACTGGAGGTGGTAGGTCATTATTACCAAGCCTAATGGCCCTTCGAGTTTTGCCGCGTAAAAGTGAAGAAAATACACCTTGAGGGGGTTCTTCACCTTCACCGACTCTTGTTCCCACAACAAAGATGCGCCTTCTTCGTTGAGGCGCACCAAACTCTTCTGCACGAAGATTGTGCACTGTGACAGAATAATCTCCTTCACAAAGGGAGTTGATGATTGATGCAAGAATCCCTCCATTCTGCATCCATTTCAGTCCAGGAACATTCTCAATCACAACGTTGTTGGGCATCAAGATTCTAACCATCTCAAGCATTTGAAAGACCAGTGAATTCCGTGAGTCTGATGCGCTCCTATTACCAGCAGTAGAAAATCCTTGACAAGGAGGTCCACCAATCAACAAATTCAGATGCCGCCCTGCAAGTGTTCTTTCAATTGCTTCAAGTAAGCTGTCTGATTGTTTGGATGAATGGAGATCAGCCTGTATCACTTCTGTTGTTGGATGGTTGTGAGAATATGTTCTACACATATTAGAATTGAAATCCGACGCTAGAATTACATCATGTCCTGTCTGCACGAATCCCTCAGAGAGACCACCTGCACCTGAGAATAGGTCGACGACAATACCAGGGCTGAAAAGGGATGCAATAGCACGTGCAAGTAGAGGAGGTACCGCATTCCCTATCTGTTTATATCGTGATGAGAAACTTCCAAGGAATCTGAAGTGGTCGGGGAATGATTGCAATCTAGCTGCTTCGCGCATCGATATGAGCCGGTCCTGCTCAGGGTGAATGAAAGTCCCATTTCCAGGTCGATTGAAATACGTGTTTATTGTGTAACTTGGGAGTTCATTCTTTAGTCGCCCATAGTATGTTGTCCGACCGCCAGACTTGTAGATTTGAGTCAGTCTAGCTGATTTCTTAATGATGTTCAGAGGAATGTCTTGCCAGTTCCCTCCAGCTGGGACTGACTGAATCATCTCCATATCAAGTTCACTGAGTGTGGAACAACGATGATTGTATAATAACCTCGATTCATCATCTGTTTCAGGTTCAATTGCAGCAAGAGATAGTGAATTCACAAACAATGGAACTCATTGCAAAAGTAAAGACTTTGTAAGACAATTTCAGTTTAAAGTGTCAAAATCATGTAAGATTACCCTTTTTTCCATTTCAGGAGTCTGTCGCATCTTCAAGATGGATTTTAAATCACTTGTTGAAAATCCATACAGAGCAAAGACTAGGGCTTCGATCATTGAAGAGGATTTTCCTGATTTTAGTTGCTCAACCTCATCCACAAGAAGGGAGTATATTTTTTCTGTGCGAGGAGACTCTGGAGCCGCAATAGGAAGTCGATTTAGTTCCCTGATTGAAACATGATTGTTAGTATTTGTCACTCCGAAACGCCAATTTAGTAGCTCAGAGTTCAATATGCCAAGTAGAAAGAGCCTACGAGACTTACTGGAATGTTCAGTTTCCACAAGATAGTTGCAAGAATTGGCCAGAACAGCCTTTGGCGAAACTAATGCAAACTTCAGACGCCAGCGTTGCGTCCTATTGGATATCTGCTGTCCTGCAATCCTGTATTGTTCTATGTGAGCAGCTCGCAAGGATGAACCTAACTTCTTTCGAAGTGACTCAATATTAACGAACTCTGATTTTGATTGAACCTGATTGTTCAAAGTGAAACGATTGATATTAGATCCTCGTATCAATCGAAAATCTGAGCCTTTTGAGATGATGAAATCTTTGTCCATAGTCAGATCCAATTCACCACGTTTCACTGAGAGCCAAGGTAGTGATGATATTGATGGATGGTTGTGTAATTTAGACAACAATCTCCAACCAATATTGTTCACTTGAGGCACGGAGAGTATTGGACCAACAGTCTTCTCAATGTTGTTCGCTTCAATTTGAAAATGCGTTCTTGATTTTGCATCTTCGATGTTTCTCAATTCAAACCTCGCAGAGAAGGATTCTGTCTTTCCACCACGTTCCAGTGAGATTACAGCAACAGATTGAGTCACTCCGTCAAACAATTTCGAGGTCTCTGGAAAGTCATCGACTGATTGGAGGGTATTCTCTTGAATGAGCGAGCGTCGGAGTTGATATGACGAGAGATCTCCTAGAATGGTAGAGGGTACAATAAATCCAATTCTACTTCCTTCTTTGGATAATTGGAGAGACCGCTCAATGAAGAGTCTGTGAGTATCTATTGTATATTTGTTCCCAAGTTGATATTCACCGGAGTTCCTAAAATAATCGACATCCTCAGTCAGTTTTTTCTTATATTTAAGAAAACCTTCCTCGTGAATCTCCCTTTCACCAGTCAAGATTTGCTCTCTAAGGAACTCAGCAAGATTTGGTTTCAATCGATCATAAGGAGGGTTCATTACAATGAAGTCAAATCCACCGTTTTCAAGAATTTTGTCAAACTCAATATACCACTCAAATGGTGACCGTGAATCAGTGTCTGAAAAGAATTCACTGTGGTCAGAAGTTCCATTCATACCAAGTAGTGAAATCAACGAGTTCCCTTTTTTGAGCGAATCACCAAAGCCCGTTTCACCCA
>JBHLRC010000059.1:0-19246 GCA_048882965.1 Candidatus Thorarchaeota archaeon | reverse complement strand
GATTACCATGAAGAACTGTCTCAAGGGTCTGTTGTGCCCGGTGCGAGTCACAGATCGTGCCCATAGGAGATTGGTGAAGAGAGGTGTGAATCTCAAGGAAGTCTTTGTTGAAGTTGCAAACATTCTCAATAAGCAGAATGATACTCTAATTGCCGAAGCTGGGGGTCATCCCATGGCTGCAGGAGCATTCATCCAAAAGTCACACCTTGGTGAGTTTTTGGACCTTACATCGAGCAAGCTAGCAGAGAAGCTTGGAAAATAAAAAAAAGTTCACAGGGGGCATTCAGCCCCCAGTTTTACTCTGGAGAACTAATAGTCCTCTGATGTTAGTGATGAGCCAATAATGCCGGGTATAAAGAGTAGACCAAAGGCTACACCGATATCTATAGCCATATTTCTTGCAATCATTAGCATATCATTAATGCTAGATGGGGCTAGACCGAGAGTAAGCACGTAATAACCCAAGAAGAACAGGACCATAGCAATTATTGAAACAAAGAGCATCCTAACACCACTCTTAGAGATAAGACCAGCAATGAAACCAGCAACACCAAGTGCTACCAATGGTGAGTAGACCGGAGTTGATGCTGTTGCTAGTGTGTAAGGAAATAGCAATCCTCCAAAGAGGAGTGCACCTTTAGCCGCCAGCTCGCTCGTGATATTACCGCTACCAACGATAGCTTGAATTGCTGCGATATCGAGGCCAACTATTTGGAAAGCCCCGATGATGACGGCGGTCACTAAACAGACTAGTAAAGCCATTATTGTTCTAAACATTGTATTTCTACACGTCCTAAGGTCTGAAAAGACTAATTAAATTGAGATAATTCGTTGGCTTTTATATTTCGTGGCAACAGACTTGTATGATATATCGCTGTATAATACAGGTGTCTTATTTTGCATTCATTAACTCCAGTATTCTCTTGCGTACTGAAAGAATTATGTCGATTAGTTTTTGGTCAGCCATATCTTCGGGCAGTCTTTCCGGATGAAACCACCCCACCTCTCCGCCATCAAATTCAGGTTTGGTATGTTCAGTGAGTGCATTTGCAAGGTAATAATTCAGAAGGAAATGAAACTCAACTGCACCAGATGAATCTTTCATAATCAAATCAAAAGTCGTAACAAACTCCACTACCTCACATGTCACTCCAGTTTCCTCTGCAACCTCACGGACGATTGCCTCCTCCTGGGTTTCACCAACCTCGACGCCACCACCAGGGAAACTCCAGAAACCTGTTCTAGGAGGTTTGTCACGTCTTGCTAAAAGAATCCCCTTAGGTCCAACGACGATTGCACCAACACCGGGAATTGGGAATTGAGGATATCTTCTATCTTCCATCGTTAACAGCTCTTCATGTGAGGGCCAGTCCAACGGGCATGTTAATCCTCGCGCCACAGTCTTGACAAACGACTGCTTGGTAGACATCGAATCCAGTTGTTTCATCATATGGAAGACGTGTTTCTGTCCCACACTTACTGCATCGGATCTTAACATATCCACGCAATTCGAACACAACTCGCCATGCATTTCTGGCATACTCTAATTTTCCCTGTTTATCATATTCATGGGCTAGTGCAACCCATGGTGCAGCTGCGCCAGGGTCATCTTTCGTCCACCGAATTAGGCAATCAATATACTTCTCGGTCATCCCAAGTAGAGGATAAATCCCGCACAGACCCCTCCAGGATTCGGGATCTCTTCCAAGCTCGGCCTCTGCTCGCTTGAGGTAATACTCTGACTCTTCTTCCTCACGTGCAAGATGTGCAAGAACAGAGAGTCTTGACAATGCTTCAATATTACCCGGGTCTTCCATCACAACTTTCTGGAAACACTCTTTTGCACCATCATGTTCGCCTGATTGAAATCGCAGTTCACCAAGAAGAATCTGAGCACGATAATCATCAGCATCGACTATGCTAGCATGCCCTACAAAAGGCGCAGCCTCGAAGATTCTTCCCTGAATGAGGAGAAGATAGGCGTAATTTGAAACAGCGGCCATTAGCTGAGGACTCAGTCTGTGGACCTTTGCCCATTCTTCTGTAGCAGCAGTATAATCACCTAATCGATAGAGGGTCAGGGCATAAAGACCCAGTAGACCTAACTCTTCAGGGAACAGCTCTGTTGCCTTTTCAAGATAGAAGAGTGCCTCCTTATACTGATTCTTTCTGTAAAGAATACGAGCTAAGTCAAGCCAGACTTCGGGTTCAGAACTATCAAGCCTATGAGCTTCACGGATTTTCTCTTCCGCAAGTTCGATCTTGCCCAGTGCCCAAAGTGCTCTGCCCAGGAAGAGATCAATAACACAGTGTTGTTCAACAAGATCTTCTGCTTGTTGTAGGACTCTGACTGCTTCTTCAGCCAGTTCAGCCTGAACATAAGCCATCCCGAGACAGACTAGTGCATCGACATTCTCATCATCTTCTTCTACAACTGGCTCTAGTGCTTCAATTGCATCAAGAGGTCGTCCTTCTTCAAGAGCGACCATTGCAAGACTGATGATATCTTCAGACACTTTGACTCGAGACCTCTCAATGAGATTTGATTCCTAAATCATACTTGCTTGGTAATTGATTGCTGGCATCTGTATTATAAGTAAGATTTGATATGGCAAAAATCGATGAAACCAAAAAAGTATGCCACTCCGTTCGCCATGCTGCATGTGGCAAGTCTTCTTGGTCAGAAGTCCCGCTTGAAGAAGTTTAAGCAAGCTATTGACTTGGTTGTGAAGAATGGTGACTATGTTGTTGATATAGGGACAGGAACGGGTATTCTCGCCATACTTGCTGCAAAGGCAGGGGCAGCTCAAGTGACTGCTATTGAAGTAAATCCAGAGTCAATTCAGTATGCAACTCATGCAGCAAGATTGAACGGTGTAGAAAGTATCATTGAGTTCTTTGAAGGAAGTTTCCATGAGTTTGTACCCAAGAAGAGAGCAGACGTAGTAGTTTGTGAGATGCTCTCATCGATGATGTTGGTGGAACAACAGATTCCTGCGAGTCACTATGCTAAACAGAACATTCTCAAACCAGAAGGCATTATTCTCCCCCAAGAAGTCTGTGTGTACATCGTACCCGTAGAGTGTCCTGGCATCTGGGATCGGTTCTTATTTGATGGTCTTCAATTTCCTCGAGTCATTCAGACTGCAACGCCAGATGTAACAAGAGACATGGCAGATATGCAGATTCTTGCAACATTCAGTCTTTCAGACCCGGGCTTAAATCGACATGTAAAGACGACACTCGAGTTCTCAACAATTGCCAAAGGAACGATTCATGGGTTTGTTGGAGTATTTGAATCCAAACTTTATGATGATATTCTACTCAATATGGAAGATGGTTGGAAGCAGCTCTTCATTCCCCTGCAGAAACCAATAGCTGTTGACGTGAATGACACAATCTCAGTCAGAATTGAGTATCAACCCGGAGTATATGACTCACTTTCCCTTGAAGTTCTTTAGTTTCACCCAGATGCCTTCCGATCCATTGGCTCAGATCTATCCAGTTCAAAGACAACTGGGTTCTTGGGGTCAGGACATGCATGAAGCTCTTTGCATTGGTCTTCAGCCCAAGGAAAGTACGCATTATGCATCATAGCATACACCACTGGCAACATTGAGAAGAGCGCGTTCACGCAAATATCACCCTTTACTCCGAAATGGTCAAACTCAATGATATCGCCTACTTTGTGACCAATAGCGCAGTATCCTTCTTGACTTATCACTCGGGCTATCACCTTACGTGGTTCTTTACCCACACATTTCTCTTCTTTCGACATGATGGTTCAAACACATGACAAGCTCGCTGTCCCCTATTACTGTTACGAGTAATTCATGTATGGACATCTTTTTATCATAGTCCGCCAGAAATCGAAACCTCGGTGGCTGAAAATTATGGAGCTTAAAGGTCCATTATGCTATGTGCTTGATTTTGATGACATATACAATTATGCCTACCAAACTGCAAATAAGATAAAGGAGTCCGGGTGGAAACCAGACGCAATTGTTGGAATTGCAAGAGGTGGGTGGGTTCATGCAAGAATCGCATGTGACCTGTTAGGTGTAAAGAATCTATATTCTGTGAAAATTGATCATTGGGGTGTTACCGCGACTAGGGATGGTAAGGCTAAACTAACTTGTCCTCTCACTGGGGATGTTGAGGGGATGCAAGTTCTAGTTGTTGATGACATAACAGATACTGGTGAGAGCCTCACAATGGCAGTTGAACATGTGAAGGAGTGTGGAGCAGCTGAAGTAAAGAGCGCAACGCTCATGCACATCGCTGGTTCAAAATTCGTACCAGACTATTTCGGAGTAGAAATTGCATGGGCATGGGAAATTTGGCCTTGGAATTTCTACGAAGACTTGACATCGTTAATCAAGAAGATCTTTGAAGGAGAGAAGGTGAAAGAGATGAGTACTCAAGAGTTAAAGAAGCATCTCCGGGAATACAACAACATCGTACTTTCAGATGATAAGCTCTCAAAGCTCAAGGCACACATGGGCTTTCTTGAAGTTATTGAATATCCACTGGATAAAGCATGGAGAATGAAATAGAAAGGAGAAGAGTATATGGCGTTTGAAACGAAACTATCAGCAGTACCGATTGACAGAAGCCAGACGGAAGAACTGCAGAATATACTACCAACCGAAATTGGGATGTTTGGTGGCTCCGGAAACTATGATTCCGATGTTATTGAAAATCCAATCGAAGTGAAAGTGTTCACTCCATATGGAGCCGCTTCTGACAACTTCATTCTTGGAAAGGTGAAAGGACGTACATTTGCCTTTCTTGCCAGACATGGTCGGGGACATACAATTGCTCCACACATGATCAACTACAGGGCAAACATTTGGGGGATGAAGGCTCTTGGTGTAAAGCGGATCATTAGCCCTGCAGCGACAGGAAGTCTTCAACCAAAGAAGGTCAAAATGGGAGAATTTGTGATAGCGGACCAGCTCTTCGATAGGACTTTCGGAGTTCGTAAAGATACATTCTTTGAGGAGGGGACAATTGCGCACCTACCTTTCGCAGAACCATTCTGTCCTGAACTACGGAAGGTAGCAGTTGACACAGCGGCTGAGGTGAACTACAAGGTTCATGATGGCGGCACCTATGTCTGCATAAATGGACCTCGGTTCTCAACAAGAGCTGAATCAATGTTCTATCACAATCAAGGATGGGATGTCATTGGTATGACCGCATATCCAGAAGCTGCACTTGCTCGTGAAGCAGGTATCTGTTTTGTCAATATATCAATGCCCACAGACTATGATGTCCATGCAGATGAAGTCGTCACACATGCTATGGTTCTGAGGACTATGTCTGAGAATGTAGAGAGGGTCAGGAAGTTGACCTTTGAGATGATAGCAAATATCCCCAAAGAAGCAAGCTGTGACTGTCAGACTGCTATGCACAATGGGCTCTTCTAAATATCAGACCGAAGAACACAAAGCGCACTATCTCTGCCAGAGATATGTGAGTGTAAAATGAGGATCGCAGTAGGTCAGATGGAACCATTACTCACCGATGTGCAAGAGAATCTCAAAAGAGTGAAGGCTATTCTCAAACAAGCTGAGAAAAAACAAGTAGATGTTCTTGTTCTCCCTGAACTATGCAATTCGGGGTATGTATTCGAGAACCTAGAAGAAGCAACATCTGCTTCGGAACATATACCGAATGGAAAATTCTCACAAGAACTTCTCGCTTGGTCAGAAGAAGACCGTCTTGTTGTTGCGGGCGTATGTGAGCAGACATCTCAGGGACTTCATAATTCTGCGGCTATTTTCAGACAAGGTGAACATGTTGCTACATATCGTAAGATTCACCTCTTCTTAAACGAGGGGAAATGGTTTCAAGCAGGTGAAGAGGAACCTCCTGTAATAGAGTTCAAATCTGCAAAGTTTGGTGTAATGATCTGTTTTGATTGGATATTTCCCGAGGTGTCCAGAATATTGACTCTGAAAGGAGCCCACGTCATTCTACATCCTGCTAATCTTGTACTCCCATACTGTCAGGATGCAATGATTACGAGGTCCATCGAAAACTCAATTTTTACTGCGACAGCTAATCGAATTGGGACAGAGAGAGAGGTTACATTCTCAGGTAATTCGCAGATAACAAATCCACATGGAACCAGATTAGCAACTCTAACAGATGATGAAGTTGGAATCGCATTTGCAGATCTTAATCCTCTCGATGCAGATGACAAGATGATTACAAAACACAACCACCTAATTCATGATAGAAAACCAGAACGTTACACCCGACTCGTCAAGACCGATTGAATTTACTTGGAGCCTTTCCGTCCCACTCATCGACAGGATACTTTTCCGAGTTACGTTTCATCTTCTCAGCAATAGCCTTAGCAGGATCAATACCAGCCTTGTCACAGATACGTAAGAGATAGACCATAACATCGGCAATCTCTTCTTCAAGCAACGATATGAATTTCCTATCCTTTAGTGCCTCATTAACATCATCATCTGATTTCCACTGGAACAATTCAAGAAGTTCACCCATCTCAATAGACGCTGAAACTGCTAACGCAGATGGCTTGTTGTATTGCTCCCAATTCCGTTCTCGAACGAATTCACGAATGATAGAGATGAGTTCATCTAGCGTTGGAACGCTATCGCCCATTTCAAGCACCTGTCTTATCTATTGGGTCCAGCAAAGTTTCTTTGAATGACCCATAGTGAGTATATTGAGAACACTGCAAGGACGAGTGCCAGACTGATTATAGGTGTTTCAACACCAGGAAATATGGAATGGAGATTCAGAATCCAGCTGAATGAGTCTAAAGTGGCAGCTATGATCAGTGCGAATATCAATATCAAGTTGGTCAATCCAGCCCAACGGAGTCTATGTTTTCCAGCTTTAGTCCATGTGATTAGGGAGTAGCATATTGCAGCACCACCAACAATGAGCATGAGATAGTTAGCAATGAGGAAATAGTTCCAAGCAAACCAGACATTAGTGGGAGTAAAGAAAATCATGGCAAAACCAATCACAAGCAGGAGGAAGGTTGTCTTGGGCCAAGGGTCTCTTGCAAAACTTTCGAGTCTACTCTCTCCAGATTCATAGAGCGCATCAGCGACATCGTAATCTTCTTCGTCGTCAGGGAAGATGTCTTCCTCTTCTTCCTCTTCTTCCTCTTCCTCTTCGTATTCATCATCCTCATAGAATGTGTCTTCATCGTGGTTCATTCATGTTGCCTCTGGATTAAGGATGGACTGGAGAGAGAGAGGCTCTGTTAAAATCCTTGTGTCTGCTGCTGATTCACTGAATAGCAACGATATCTAACAGAAATATGATTAAAACTAGAAAGAGTAGAGAGCTAATTATGTCACAAGATGAGCGGACCTTCGACCAGATCATGGCAGAGGCAAGATTACTCAGACAACAAGGACAGAATAAGAAAGCGATTGAGGTATATCGGCAGGCTCTGCAACTCTCTCCGGATAGTCTAGATGCTCTGAATGAAATGGGTCTTGCTCATATTCACATTGGTGAACAAAACGAAGCGATTGTAGCTTTTGATCTAGCTATCAGTATTTCAGAAGATGATTACCATGCTTACTCAAACAAGGCAGAGGCATATTTGACCCTTGGGTCTTTTGAAGAGGCAAACAGAGTTGCAGATGAGGGTCTCAGACACTCACCAAATATTGCAGAATTATGGGAGAAGAAAGCTCGAGCACTAGAGAGTCTATTAAGAATAGATGAGGCGATTGACGCTTACAATGAGTCAATCAAACATGATTCAAACAATCCTGACACTTGGAAAGCTCTTGCACTTTGTCTGGATGCTCAGGAAAACTGGCCAGCTGTTGCTAGGGCATATCGTATCGCGGGTAGTCTTCACCAGAAACGTGGTGAGAATCAAGATGCGGAGAGCTGTCAGAAATTCGCAGAGATGGCTGAAAAATCATCATCATGATTATTGAAAAGAAAGGGAAAAGCCCCGTAATGGGACTTTTCAAAATCGTGTCTATTTACGTTTCTTAAAGCAGATTGCACCAATTACCGCAATTATAGCCAGGGCAATATATGGAATTAGTTCAGCAATCAGCTGATTTAATCCATTATCTGTGGGTGTTGGACTTGATGTTGGAGAGGTTGTAGTAGTTGGTGTTACAACGGATCCGATAGAATCACGAACATGAATCACCATCTCCATACCAACATAGGTAACTCCACCTGCAGTGATAGTGGCTTGTACAGTAATGTCAGTACCATCTGCCTGTGCAGGTATTGTGTATATGTAATTCTCCAAATCACCCTCTGCGGATGCAAAGACAGTACCCGTTATGGTGTAGTTATTCCAGGCGCCGCTGTCAATCTTCACTCCAAGACTGACATTAGTGATTGTATCACCATAGAGGTCATGCCCATAGACTGTTACATCAATTGGAGTAGCACTTGTTGGAATGTTAGGATCCCAGTACAAGTTGACATAATTGATACGGTCGAAGTCAGCCATGCTCCAATCAAAATCGTAGACCGCCTGATACCACTGAGCAACATCTTGGTTCTCAATGATGACACCTGCCTCTCGGTTGTCCTCTATGCTATTGTCACTGTAATTAATACTGCTAATGAGAACGATTCTACCATCAACAATGATACCCTTGTTATGCTCAGCTGTGAACCAACGAGTGTCCTGCCAGACAATAGGTATATTGTTATCATGGAAAAGAGTGGCAACTTCCTCATAGTCATAGTCTTCCTCAGAAATAACTCGAACCGTCACTCCACGATTCTTAGCTGCAACAATAGCATCTAGAATCTGTTCAACACTCCCGCTTTGATTCCAGTTTGTGAAGTAAGGAATTTGGATATCCAGCGTGACCTGCGCAGCGTTGATACAGTATAGAATTCCTTGAAGACTTGTGTCAGGACTGAAGATTGGCGTGACATTCATCGAGCCTGAGAAATGACCAGAAGTTGCGAATGGGCGTGGATAAGTACTACTGGTTTCTGTGTAGCTCAAAGGTGAGCCAGTCCCATGGATCCCAGCGTCATAAACAATACCATTACCCCAATCATAGTCAAAGACATCTCTGAAGTAGTTTGTGACCTCAGTGTCAGTCATCGCGATACTCCATTCTCGGTTGGCTTTCTTGCCATCCTCTGGGAAGCTAGTCTTTGCCCAGTTGCCTGAATGGACAATAGTTGTCTTGTTATCGATGATTACAAATTTCTGGTGAGCATAATCAAACTCAACATCATTAGTCCATTTCACAGGGTACCCTAGGAGAGTGAGATTGTTAGCTACGTAGTCATTTTGGCTATAGTAGCCAAGACTATTCCATCCAAGTAGAAATTTCATCTCAAGACCAGGCTTTGTATCATGAAGATTGTGTATCAGATCGAGAAGGTATGGATTATTGATTCCAAAAATCTCGACGTAAATACTCTCCTGTGCGGAGTTTAAGAAATGCCAGAGTTCATCATGACTCCCATCAGGGGAAGCAAAAGTGGTCACATTCATATCTCTATTGAATGTCTCCCATGTAAATGTAGAAGTGGTATACTCTCTCTGTGGCTCTGTTGTGAGTGTATCTGGAGATACCACGAGCGGCAAGAATCCAGACAGAAAAAGAGTTACCATGAATATACTCAATATCTTGTGGTGGTTATTACTCAAGTTAAAGTCCTCCCGACTTGTCTAGTCACAATTTCATCAGACTGAATCACTTATACCTTCCCTTGTAATATCAAATTGTATAATTCACTGGAGCTTGAGTCAATGAAGCTGTTCTATAAAGTAAGCCCCGATAACTATCGCACATGCATGGACACAATCAGAGAGAGGTTTGCAATGCACGAAGAGATTGATGAGGCGCGGACCATATTGATGCTTGATGATGACTCACAGATAGAGAGAGTAATGGGAACCTTTAATCCCCATTCTGATACATTTGCACATGTGAGAGTCAACCTCAATGACAAATCCCTCAAAGATTTCTTCGACTCAGTATTAGGTCAACCGTATAAAGTGAAAAGATAAGAGAGAATGTCACTGACAGGAACGCCCTATAGAAGACGCTCCTGTCGGACCACCCCTCACTCACATTGTAAGTTTGGGTCGTTATCGCTTGAGTTCTACTCCTCGATAGCGCCTTCGGGGCAACTATCAACACAGGCATAGCACTCAGTGCACTCGTCTGCTCGAGCTACCTGATACTCAGCCTTGTCGTTGACCACGTACAGTGTAGGATCAACAGGACAAACGTCCGCACAGGTACCACAGGCAGTACAGTTATCGTTGACTTTCCAGATCATTGTGATCACTCTGTCCTTGTGGACTTAATACAAGTCCGCCGTTGTTTTGTCGGAGTGCAACCCCATTTAAACTTCGGGGTGTGAAGATTGCCTAAAGGTTCTGAGAATAGACTATTCAAAAGCTTCAAAAGACCAGTAAAAAGGAGCCAAAGAGATTAGCACCCTAATGCATTTTAGTGATTGACTAAGACGGTGTAAAAATTGGCAGAACCCAGTAGCGATAAACAAGCAAGTGGAAAGTTTAGTCGGCGCTTGGGTCTGATTGGAGCTACAAACATCGGTCTTGGTGCAATGTTGGGAGGGGGAATCTATGTCATTTCAGGAACTGCAGCAGGAATGATTGGACCAGCTTTGGTCATGGCATATCTTGTGACTGGTATTCTGACAGTGTTCACTGCTATCAACTATGCAGAGCTCGCAAGCTCTATACCCAAACAAGGGGGAGGGTATACATTTGCACAGGACACAATCGGAGGTTTCCCAGCATTTCTGACTGGTTGGTTTCTGTTCATTGGGAATATAGTGGCTTGTGGCCTTTATGCACTTGCAGTAGCTCACACAATCGCCATCTTTGTACCAGATGTATCAACTCAGATCATTGCACTAATTGCAATTGTCATTATTATAATCACATTCTTCACAAACTATGTCAGTATCAAAGGAGTCACGAATGTCCTTGGAATTCTGAATGCTCTTCAATCAGTTGTACTCTTCTCATTCATTATAATCGGCCTGTTTTTCATCAAGCCTGAGAATATCTCCATTATTCATCCTGATTTTGGGTTGTTCCAATTCATGTCTGTTGTATCATTCATCTATATTTCATTCGTTGGATTTGAATTGATAACCACAGCCTCAGAGGAAATTAAAGAACCAGCATGGAATATCCCACGAGCGATTATTCTGACTCTACTCGTGGCTACAGTGATATATATGACCACAGCACTAGTTCTCGTTGGAGTTGCGCCTTACACACAAATTGCGAATTCACATACACCAATATCCAATATTTATGAAGTCATGTTAGGGCCGGGAGCGTTTTATTTTGCACTAGCTGGGATGGCGGCATCAAATTATGCAGCTCTGAATGCTACATTTCTTGCCACAGCTCGAATAGCATATTCCATGAGTCGTGATCGATATTTTCCGAAGATTTTTGAGAGTGTCAGTAAGAAGAGAAAGACTCCAATCCCAGCATTAATCCTGACTCTAATTCTTGTTAGTCTTTTCGCATCCTCAGGAAATGTTGACTTTGTTGCTCATCTTTCCGACTTTGGCTATTTGGTTGGACTATCCATCGTAAATTACTCGGTAATCGTTCTAAGAAGAAAAGGATTGAGTGTACCTGGAACCTTCAAATCAAAATTCTTTCCACTTTCACCAATCATAGGTGTAATCACTTGTCTAGTTTTGGTACCAACGCTGGATGTATATGCGCTCCGTCTTGGAAGTATTCTCTCGCTCGTAGGTCTCTTTGTGTTTGTAATCTATAGTTGGAGAAGGCATCAGGAGTATGTGGAATCACAGGATGCTTTGACTGTGAGAGTCTGAGCTAATAAGTTAGATTGATGATTCTTTGACTGAGGTCATTACTGTTCAATAATAATGAAAGAAGTATAATCAAGAATATGGCGAACTGTGCTCACTACATCAATAGAGAAGGTTCGATAATCTTCTAATGTGGAAACCTCAACCATTGCTACAACATTGTATATACCATCCGATACGGAACAGGCCAGTACTACCTCCTCAATAGCCTTGAGGTTCTTCTGAACCTCCTTTTCCTTGCCAGGTTTAACTGTTGCTGCAAGAAAGACCTTGACTGGCATTCTAGTTGTTCCCCTTTAGAGTTTGACAGGAATTATCACTAACGAATATGATAGCAAGCCTGCATATGATTTTGTCGGACAGAGAATAAACGACTAATCAGCATCCTCACTATCCAACCAAGCTCTCAATGCCACAGCAGTTTTTTTAGACATACCATCCACTTTAGCAAGCTCTTCCACAGATGCTTTCTTCACTTTATCGAAACTTCCAAACTTTTGAAGTAGTGCAGATCTCCGTTTCGGTCCGATTCCCGGAGCATCCTCAAGAATTGACCCGGTAAACCTCTTCTCTCGAAGCTTATGATGATATTTCTGAGCAAAACGGTGAGCCTCATCCCGGATGCGCTGCACAAGATGAAGACCTTCTGATCCAACATCAAGATTGATTCCATCGGGATTTTCTTTTGTGAAGAGAGTTTCTTCACGTTTTGCCAAAGCTGCTACTGGAACATAATCAAGGCCGAGTTCCTCAAGTGCCTCCAATGCCATTTTCAATTGACCCTTTCCGCCGTCAATGAGTATCAAATCTGGTAGTACATCTTTTCTCTCAAGAACTCCAAAATATCTCCGGAACACCACCTCACGCATCATTGCATAATCATCAGGCGTTTCTTTGATGCGAACCTTGAACATCCTGTATCTCTTGTTGTACGGCTCTCCATTCTTGAAGACGACACAAGAACCAGTCGGGTCAGTACCTTGGATATTCGCGATATCAAATCCCTCTATACGCATTGGCGCTTGAGAAAGACCAAGTGCTTCTTTCAGCTCCTTCACACCTTGATGAACAATCTCTTCCTCGCTTTCACCTAGTATCAACATCTTACGAAGAGCCCTATGAGCATTCTTGTTTGCCATCTCTACAAGTTCTTCTGTCCTATCATCATTAGGCATCAGAATCTGAACAGTGTGTCCATTAGTCTCAGTCAGCCACGTACTGAGTTGTTGCATCTGGGGAATCTCAAGGGGTATGATAATCTGGTCAGGCAGACGTGGTATAGTGAAGTAGAATTGTTCTATGAAAGCCTCAAGAACCTCAAGGTCAGGTGTGTCTAAATCAATCTCAAAGTAGAAATTATCCATGCCAATCATTCGACCGTTTCGAACAATCAACATGTCAATGAGGGCGGCTTGTTCCGTCCTTGATATTCCGAGTATATCGCTATTTGTTCCTTCGAAACGCACTACTTTCTGACGGCTCATCAGAATCTCAAGGTCAGTAAGACGGTCTCGGAACTCTGCTGCCTTCTCAAACTGCATGTTAACTGATGCATCGTCCATCTGACGTTTTAGAGATCTTCGAAGGTCGTCGGGACGTCCTTCAAGATAATAGCTCATTTGTTCTACAAGTTCTCGGTACTCCTCCAATGAAATATGACCTTCACAGGGACCAGTACATCTATCCAGATGATAGTCCATGCACGCCCGTTTCACCTTCTCTGGATCCTTACACATTGCCACCGGGATGGACTTGCGAATCGTATCCAATAACCGCTCGAGCCGTTTGGTGCTACCATATGGTCCATAATAGATGGCACCATCTTTCTGCGCTTCGCGGGTTATCTCGAAGGTTGGAATCTTTTTTGAAGGGTCCAATCGTACCCATGCATGACGTCTATCATCCTTCAATGCAATGTTATACTTTGGCTGATGTTTCTTGATTAGAGTCTGTTCCAGAACAAGGGCTTCTCTCTCAGTGTTTGTGATGATAGTCTCAAGGTCTCTTGCAAGGAACATCATCTCCCCGATTCGTCGAAAGAGCCCTTTCTTTCTCAGATACGAACTCACTCGTCTTCTCAGGTATTTTGCTTTTCCGATGTACAGAATCTTTCCCTTCTCGTCCTTCCAAAGATAGACCCCTGGACTATCAGGCAAATCTTGGACGAGTTTCTTAAGATCAGACATCGCGCATCTTCCACCAATCAGTATGTTACTTCACTGATAAGACTAACATAAATAGTGATTCGGAAGAGGCGACCGAGCTATACTCACGCAGATTATGTCCGTTTCCTTGTACTAGGCATCACATTTGCCATCGCCGACCGCCAGCGAACTATAGCATCACACTCATTTCCACGTGAACATCCATAGTAGGTATAGTCAGGGCATGCTACACAAGGGGAGGTCTCTGCGGGGTATTCTGAGTCTGCGGACCTCTCAAGCTTTCTCAGTTCAGCGACCCGCTTCTGGATAGAGTCATCATTGTGTCGTAGATTCTGATCACAGATTGTGTATGCTTCATCAATTCGTCCCAGATCTACTAGAGTCAAGGCGAGCTCTTCCCAGAAGGGGGTCGGTCCTGGATTTATCAAAACAACCTTCCTCAGTGCTTCCTCTGCTTCCTTTAGCCTACCAACTGACCGCAGATACTTTCCTAATGCGAACCATGCGACCACGTCTTTCGGAAAAGTAGCTATTCTTCTTCTGAGGTCTTCTTCGTATATCGCACTCGTTGTCTTTGCTGTCGTTGCCACTTTTGGCGTTGAGTCAGTTGACTCGTTTCTTAGTGTCATGTGTGCTGAGTCCTCCCGGCGGACTGTGCGAACTGGTTGTCAGAGTTGAACAACCAGATAAGAATTCGAAAATTCCTGTTATATACGGTGTGCGTATTGTCTCCGCGCAAGTTTTGGATATCAAAAGACCGACTATTTTGGCTTTAGAGAGAAATAGAGGATTATGAATTCTTTTTGAAACAATTATATCGTTCATATAACCCTGTTAAAGATTTTATCATTTATACGTTCTAATTTATTTGTGAGTTGTAGAATGAAGCTGACCATATTACGAAACATCTTTCGACAAATCGAAAGGAGAAGGCGCGTTTCAAAAAGCAAGAAAAATTTCAGAATAGTAATAAGGTATGGAGTCAAAACCGACCTTGGTTAGGTAACAAGGAGAACACGCCAAATGTGTTCATCTTGGCTGTCAGTTCTCAATAAGAAGGAGACAGGAAGTTGAATAAGAGTGGAGTATTCTTTGTCATCCTCCTTTTGCTACTTGGAGTTGTAGCAGTACCCTCGGACTCAGTCATTTCGGTGAAACAGGTCGAAAGTAACTCATCAATGATTGAATCTGCAGTGGGAACAACTGGAACTCTGAGGATAATAGTAGCAGAAGATGTTGGAGTTGCTAACGGAACTTATGCAAACGATAATTTCGGTGCATCCATTAACAGCATATTTGTTGGCACGGGTTATGATGGGATGGGTTGGACTACAGGAAGATCATGGTTCAAGTTTGATCTCTCTCATTTACCAAAGGAACTGAGCGTCCAAAAAGCTACAATGAATGTATACATTGAAGATGAATGGAATAGTACAGATGAACCAGTTGGTGTCTATCACTGTGATGATGATTCGTGGGACTATATGACGCTCACGTGGAATAATCAACCTACACTCTCAGGCACTCCATCAGATGTCATCGATTCTCCAGCTAGTCCAGACATGTTTGTGCCACTTAACTGGTATTCTTGGGAGGTGACATCTGATGTAAGGTCATCTCTCAATGCAGGAGATGTGATTCTGTCTGAAGTCCTCAGACAGACTGTAGAAGTGGGAACTCAGAATGCGTTTTGGTATCCTATGAGAGTGACTACCGACAGATTCACCGCAGCTTATCTGGAAATCAAATACACAAAACCAGACACCACAGACTTGTCAGTTGATGGGATTACGTCAGGCCCCTTACTCGAGTACATAAACAGTCCTTGTCCAGAGCTAGGATGGACATTCTCAGACCCAGACTATAATGATTTCCAGAAGGACTATGATATTGAATTGTGGAATAACACCTACTACAATGACACAATGCTTTGGAAAGCCGCTCATGAACGGGTTTCATATATTCATACTAGCGGGGCTGTCAGCGGAAATACTCATCCCTTCGGAACTGCTGATGAATTCAGATTGCAGATGAAGTATCCCGCATCTGAATTACCCTGGTCAGGCATTGTGGATAAACTCTATTTTACATCAACTGAGAAGATTGGTGATATGCAAATAGAGAACCTTGAGATTTCCATGCTCATGGTTGAGGATGCTTCAGCCCTAACTTCAGACTTCAATGCCAACTATGATGGAAGAACCCCAACTATCGTGCTTTCAAGGGATATGTATGAGTTGTCTGTTACCGATTACATCCTCGAAATAGATGTTGAAGACACGTTCTTTGTCAATGAACATCTAAATCTGATTATTGAGATTCGTTTGACTAACAATACCGGAGATTTGATGTCATTAGCTAGAACTAGTGCAGGACCAGGAAGTGTTGCAACATTCGTTGGTAATTCTGAAGCAACAACAGCAGGTTATACTGCATTAAGAACATATGATTTGAGAATCGGATTCTTAACATCGGAAGTTTTCAAAGGCAATCCAATATCGGATAATGGATTCCCATTTGACACCACTGCCGGATACTCAGGAAGATTTCAAATCAAATACAACAAGTCGTATATTAGCAGAGCGGGTTATTTGGACAAAATATACATGCGGGGAGATAGCATGGACGATATTGTCTTTGAGAATTTCACTGTCACAGTTGTTGAGTCTCCAGTCCAAGGATCAATTACAAATGGTACATGGGCTGAAAACTATGGAGGTGCAACACCCACGGTTGTTCTTGATGAGAGTCAATACACTGTGAAGAACCTAGGATATTGCCTAGTCATCGATTTTGATAACACATTCTATTACTCAAACACGCATGATCTACTATTTGACTTCCAGTGGGACTCCCTTGTGAGTGGTGCATTCCGTGTCCTCTACGATTCACCAACATCTTCATCATTCAGAGCATGGTACTTGCACTATGGTAGTAACTATATAGAAGGTTCTGGCGATGCGGGGTATGATCTACTGATTGACTTTGTCAACAACGAGGACTCTGTTCCATTGCAGGGATGTATTATACTAGAGGATGGCATGTGGTACTACCTAAGAGCTCGGACCTGCGACAGCTTTGGTATCTGGGGTGATTGGACTACTCTTCAGTTCAAGTATGAAGTGATAAGCGAAATCCCCTCTTTCACCACTCCAATTGCGGTTCCAGACCCTGCAACAGTTGGTAAAGATGTCACTATATCACTCAATGTCACACACTCATTGGGCATCTACGAAGTTTCGATAGAGTACGATGGCATGAATCACACAATGACAGCAGCAGGAGATACATATTCCTACACTTGGGCGCCTGCGACTGCTGAGCTTCTCAACTACACCATCTACATGGTAAGCAATGGGAACACATGGGCTTCTGTTGATGGTTCAGTGCTTGTGCGACCTCCAGCAGGCTTACTAGGGGATATGACTCTGCTTCTCATCATCGGAGGAGCGGCGGTTGTAATAGTAATCCTTGCGGTTGTTGTTCTAAAGAAGAAATCTGCGAAGAAATAAGATTACAAAGTATTGGCTGGTTATCATAGCCAGCCATCGTTTCTTTATTCAAAAGAGATAATACACTAGTAAGGGCTAGGATTACAATGGTTAGGGCGAGAAAGTTGAGGAGAAGATATGATACCTCACTATTGATTATTGGATTACTGATACCAATATCGATATTCCCTAATCTATCAGTCGCTATCTCTACCAATGAGTTGAAGCAAGGTCCGTTCATTGACAAGATTGTTTACGATGTTATCGCCAATCAGGACCAGAGGATTTTGGAACTTCAAAATGGCGAGATTGAGATGGACACTAGCTTCTTCGACCCGGTCTATCTACCTACAATCGAAGCGGATTCTGAAATCGATGTACATACTACACTAAGAAACGGATATGGACACCTCACAATCAATTGTCAGAAGTATCCGTTAAATATCAGCGGACTTCGAAGAGCTATGGCATATGCAATAGACAAGACTGAATTAGGATTGGATTACTTCGATGGATTCTCTCAAGACCACGATTCACTTGTGCCCTATATCAATGACTTCTGTATTGAAGATGACCTTGACTGGCACTACTATGCACCGCAACCGGCTATCGGAAATGCAATACTTGATGATCTTGGTTTCACGATAAACTCGACCACTGGATTCAGGCAAGCACCTAATGGTTCAGCCTTTGATGTTGTGATTGAGTATTCTTCTAGCGGGTATGCATGGCCGTTGGCGCAGAGTGGTGTCGATGCGCTGACTTCACTGCACATCGATGCAAAGACTCAAGCTGTGTCAATAACTCAGACCTTATCAAAATTAGATAATCACGAAGATTATGACATAGTCTTCTACGGTGTGAATTTCCCTGATAGCAGCGTAGAGTGGCTGGCTGACGAGTATTGGTCCGAGAACGCAGATGTGTTTGGGAAGAATCCAACAAACTTTAGAAACGCAACTTATGATAGTTGGAGAGAACAGCTCCTCAATGGCACATCCTATGAGGAAGTCTATGAAGCAGCCGCTGAGATGCAGAAGATACTCCATTACAATGTTCCGAGGATTGTCATCTATCAGAACATCTACTTGCAAGCCTATAGGAACGACCAATTCACTGGACATGTATCAGATATCTACGAAGGCATAGCTGGTTCATGGACAATGAGAAATATCCACCAGATTGAAGGAGGGTATGGAGGGACAGTTGATGTAGCGATAAGTCAAGAACCCGACTCGTTCAATGTCTTCGTTACCAACTCGCAATATTCAAAGCTCATACTCGATAAGCTCTACTCATCACTCTATGACAGAGACCCCAGTGGAAATCCAATAGGGGATTTGGCAAACGCTCTTGTTATTGAGACTCACGAGGACAATGTGGCAATCCCAATAGGGCATACCCAGTTCACGATAGACATCATTCAGAACGCTACGTGGACTGATGGTGTACCTCTCACTGCTTATGATGTTGCATTCACTTACAACTACATGATGAATGGAAACATCACCGACAAGTTCGATTCCGAAAGTGTCTATGGTGTTTGGGCTCCAACACCCTATCAAGTCGTGTTCGAGTATTCTACTGAGTCATACTGGCATTTCTCAGATTTCGCATACACTTGGATCATTCCCAAACACATCTTCAACAATGAAACTGGAATTGGATACGACGGCTGGACAACTTGGAATCCGGCGTTAGATCCTGATGATCCTCTTGTGACCTCAGGCCCATTCATGCTAACTGACTTGG
>JBHLRC010000058.1:0-19332 GCA_048882965.1 Candidatus Thorarchaeota archaeon | reverse complement strand
TAGAGCTGCCTACCGCCACACTACAGAGATCATCAAATCCAGGAAACTCCTTTGCATCATAAACAACGCATTCCACTCCACTCGAACTTGCGCCTTCACAAATCGCATCGGCCATAGCCTTTGTTCGACCTCTTGTGCTCTCATATACCACTGCTACTCTCATCTTGAATCATGCGCGAATTGTGTAATTACAACAAAAGCGTATCGAAAGGGGATGTATCCTTTAACCCAACCAGTGTGTAGATAAGGCGTGGATGAATTACAAATAATCACCTATGCCTGAAAACACAATCAACGTTAAGACACGACTCAAGGCGAAGAAGATATGTAATGTGTTAATTCGATACTATGGACGTGAAGTCAGTGCCAGAAAACTACCTCCACTTGATGAGTTGGTCATGACTATTCTAAGTCAGCACACAAATGATGCCAATATGTTCCGAGCCTACGAGTCACTCAAAGAACGATATAGTACCTGGGAAGAAGTACTAGATGCGCCTCAAGAAGAGGTTGCTATGTTCATCCGTTCATCAGGGATGTATAATCTCAAAGCACAGCGAATTCAAGCCGCACTTAAAGAGATCAAAGAACGCACTGGCAAACTTGATCTGTCACTTCTTGAAACTATGGATTTGCAGGAGGCTAAGAAATGGTTGACCTCTCTTCATGGTGTTGGTCCGAAGACCGCGGCGATAGTCTTACTCTTTTCATTTGGACGTCCTGTGTTGCCTGTTGATACTCACGTCTGGAGGGTCACTAAACGTTTGGGATTGATTGATGAGAAGGTTTCCCGTGAACGAGCCCATGTTCTCTTGGAGGAAATCATGCCAAAAAGTTGTATTCCCTCCTTGAACACGAACCTAGTTCGTCATGGTAGGGAGGTCTGTAAGGCACAAAATCCAAATTGTGATGAGTGCTTTCTCAGTCATCTTTGTAATTTCTACAACAATCTCAAATGAAGAACTAAGCGCTCAAACAAGCGTTTCAACTGTGGTCACAATCAATACCTTCAAATGTTTCTAGGTTTTGATAGATTGTCTTCTATATAAAACCGTGGAGTTTCAATCTTTGGACTTTCCCCTCTTGGTAATTGGTGCGGCCCTCGTATTTGCATACATTGGTGCATATATACTCAAGAGGTCAGGCATCCCTCAAACGCTTGGATTCATGCTTGCTGGTGTTTTTCTCGGTCTGACAAATCTCTTGACAGAACAGGGTATCCATGAATTGCAATTTTTTGTTGCATTAGCCTTGGGATTGATCGGTTACAATATTGGTCATGAACTGAGCAATCCCAACCTAACAGGAGGGAGGATACGAAGGCTGGCTCTTATTGTTATAGTAGAAGCTACAGCTGCTTTCGCGGTTGTATCCTTTCTGATATTCATGATCCTTTCATCAGTTGGCTTCCCACATGCTTTTGCAACAGCAATCCTCTTTGGTGCTGTCGCAAGCGCAACAGCCCCTGCAGCAACAGCTGATGTTGTCTGGGAATGTGAATGCGAAGGGCCTGTGACCTCCTCACTCATGTTCGTTCTTGCTGCTGATGATATTGCTGCAGTTATACTTACTAACTCGACCATTGCTTTTGCATTATGGATCTATGTTCCTGATTCAGTATCATTCGCATCAGTGATGTTTGAACCCATAATTGGTATCCTTGGATCTGTATTCTTTGGTATTATTTTCGGTCTGGTTTTCCTCTATCCTGTGAACAATGAGGGCGACCGAGGAAAATTGCTTGAGCTTGAGATTGGGATGGTAATCCTATTAATTGGGTTCATTGAAGCCCTCAATTGGTATATTGGAACCCAAGGATTTCTGATTCAAGTCAGCGATATCTTCGCTGCCATGGTCTTTGGATATGTTGTTCGATCACGAATTGACTCGGACAAAGAAGAGGTTCCTGAACTGCTTGAACGAGTCATGGCTCCTATTGTGATGATCTTCTTTGTCATGGTGGGAGCTCGAATGGCGCAACTCCTCACAACCTCTGAGTCCCTTCTTCTGATTGCAGTAACTGCAGCTCTTTATCTGGGTGGGAGGACGATTGCGAAGTATTTTGGAGCTTCAATAGGAGGCCGCATCGTCCATGAGGTTTCTGAAGTGCAGAAGTATCTGGGCGGATGCTTACTATGCCAGGCTGGCGTTGCTCTAGGTCTGTCTTTCATCATCGAAGAAACCTTTGTTGCGTTAGGTGGTGACGCAGAGATAATGGGGATGCTGATCCTAGGTGTTGTCGCTATATCTACCATGATTCTAGAAATGGTAGGGCCGATGGCGGTCAAGATGAGTTTGAAAGCTGCTGGTGAATTACCCGCGGATGAGGACGCTTTTGATCCGCATGAACTCTCACTGGGTCATATTGCAGACAAAACTTCTAGCTGTTCAACATCGGATGATGAAAACTCAAACTCAGATGACGAGGTAAGGGATTGAATCCGTCACATTAACAAAGGCCTCCTCCCAAATCTGGATTTATGAAAGATGATACTTGCATTCGTCATGAACCCTGGCAGATTCTCTGCCGGATAGTGAAACAAGAAGGAAAATGTGCAGCTGGTCATAAGGTTGGAGACGAGGTCCTCTTCACTGTGGACGAGGTAAAGGGGAAGATTTGCATAAGTGCACTGTACTCAATGTTACCAAAGGTATACGCCATGATGTACAACGCACGATTTCCATGGTTGAAAGACCAATGTGTTGCAACTCATGCATGTCCTGATGGATTTAATCCGGTAATGTATGAACTTCGTCGCGTTCCAAAAGACTAGTTCAGAAGTCGTCGTCAATTACTTCATCCGCCTCATCAAGAAGTGGATGTTCACTTGGGTCCATCAAAGGAGCAAAAGCCTCCTGTAGGTCCTCTAACACTGCATCCTTCTCCGGGCGGTTAGACATTATCGGTGTGATGCGGCCATACCACCCACAATCGATACAATAGAATGCTGGTTGGAGAGAGCCAGGGAAAACGCCTAGGTCATGAGCTGATGTTAATTCAACAAGACGGGGACTCTTACATATCGGACAAATTGGGATGTCCACATCAAATCCTTTCTTTTTCCACTCATCCAGGGCCTGGCGAACTGCTTTGAGTCTTCTTAGTTCAAGCAATTCTTTACGTGAGAGTTGTCCTGTTTCTGATCTTTCCATCGTATTCAACACACTACATGTTTTTGGGGTCAATTTACATCTTATGATATACGATGAATTGTACATACAAGAGCTCAGACAAATTCAGAAGTCCTGAGTCTTAGTGCAATGATAGGTGTTGCGATGCTCTGAACCGGAAACTGAAGTAAAAGATTGCTTTCACCTTTTTCTTAGAAGCCAATTCTAAAAAGATAGAAGTGGTCTATATTTTATCGATCAGAATGAGTGATTTTGAAGATATTCTACTTGCTGCGAAGAGTGTGAGAAAGTGGCGTAATATGGAAATTCAGCTCTTGTCTGAGGCTGGGTGCGACCTTTCCTATCGCCCCCGGAATGGAATGTCCTCCTTTGGATGGGTTCTTGCGCATCAAGCGGCAATCTATGACTTCTCAGTGAATATGTTGATTGAACAAGGCCCCCCTATGAATCCTGAGCTGTTCAAGTTATACCAGCCCGGAACAACTGGAGATTATTCAGGAACTGCGTTATCTGAGATTCAGGAGTATTATGATGCATCTGAGGCTAATCTACTAGAGTGGGTGAAGAATGCCAAACCTGCAGATTTTGAAAGGGTAATTGAGAAAGGCAAAGCCCCCTCATTTTTTGTAGGTATGTCTTGTCGAGAGGTGCTAGCAAATGCCTTCACACACCTAAACTACCATACAGGTCATTTGACTGCAATCCGCAAAGACTGGGAGAAAACTAGAGCTGGCTGAATGACTATAGAAAGGCACTCTAATCCATCCTGACAGGAAATGCCTTCTCCCAGAAATAGAGAAAGACATCATGACACCACTGGTGTCCACCCTTGTCCTCGAACCTGAACCCTAAGTAGTCTGGTTGACCATTCAGCTCTGGTAATGCTAGGATCGCCTCTGACTCGGATAGTATCACCACATATGATATGTCGTCAAGATGCCTGGGTTCCATGAGTTTCCCTATATACTTACCAAAGTCTGGTAACTTATCTTCAGGAATCTTCGGGACCCCAATATCCGATGGAAGAGTAACCCTGAACTCTACGCCTGCTTCCATCCTCTCCACTAGCAGTGGGAATGTACTTGAAAGAGCCTGATTTGCGAGTATCCAGACATACTCATCTGCTTTCGAAATCAAGCTGTCAACGTGTTGGAAAAGAACGATGGCGTTATCCGCCAACTCCGCCTTCGCCAGATCACCAAGTCGACTGATGAACTGCTGGGGCAGGTCCCCAAATGTGTGAGTCATAAAGTAGTCTTGATTCTTAATTAGAAATATGAATGATGGGAGAACCTCTAGAATACGAATACCGTACTCTGTGACAGAATATGCACCATCAGAGCCTTTCTGAATAAGCATCGATTTTGTCATCCTTGAGAGGTGTCTTGAGGTTTCTTGGACAGTCAACTCTAGAGATGAAGCAATGGCAGTCAGTTTTTTGGGATCCTCTCTTAAAACGTAAAGAATTCGTAGTCTATCCTCGTTTGATAGTTCAAACAAGAGCTTTGATAGGTCTTCCATGAGTTCTCTACAGGTTAGCTCACTAATAATTCATACTAGAGTATGAAAATCGCGGTTCCATTTCTCTCTCCCATCACTTCAATTTTCGGAAATCCTTTCCGTTTTATAATATAGTGTTAAATTGATACATATCGAAGAGCTTTTAAATTAAATATTGTTAATTACTTTGGGAGTTTTATGACAAATAACTACAAGAAATTCCAAATCATAAACATAATTGCGGTAGTGGCCACCATCGTGATGAATTCTCTGGCCAATATACTACCATTCAATGGAGTCAACACAGGTGAGGTGGCTGATGTGTTCTTCAGCTACTTTACACCCGCAGGGTACGTATTTTCGATTTGGGGTGTGATTTACACACTTCTCATCATCTTCATTCTGTACCAAGCACGAACGAGTCAAGTGAATGAAGAATATCTCGGCTCAATTGGGTACCTTTACCTTATAGCTGCATTCTTTAACATCACATGGTTGCTCGCATTTCACTATGCGGTCAGTAACAGCTTGTTGTTACTTCTGACTGAACCGTTGATACTCGGACTCCTGATAACATTGCTATACACCTACGTAAAGCTAGAAATCGGTGCAACTGAAGTATCTCTTAGCCAGAAGATAGCAGTACACCTACCAATCAGTGTCTACACTGGCTGGCTTTCTGTTGCAACTATAGCTAATACTGCTTCAGTCCTTAACTACTTCCTCGCCATTCCGGTGGAGACACAGTATCTCTGGACTGCTCTAGTCCTTGTCGTGGCTCTGTTACTCGCAATCATTATGCTCGCGATGCGAAAGGACATTGCATACGCTCTTGTTGTGGTCTGGGCTGCCATCGGCATCTATGTGAAATGGACAACGGTGGAAGTGATTCCTCTGATCTACTGGACTGCCCTGGCTGTGGTTATAGTGACTCTAGTTGCCATAGTCGTGATTCCTTTGATCAAACGAAAGAATCCCGCTCACTACTATCTAGTTCGGACTTGATATTTTCTTACTTCAAGAAAATAGTGAGAGGAAGTTCCTCTCACTCATTCTTTCTATCCTTCTTCTTCTACAATGTCAATGTCAGGAGCCCTGATTAGCTCAGTGGCATAGGGAGACTCATCGGTTGTCACTAGGAGCTCACCCTCTAGAGCTTTCATGATTGCCTGATAGACACGACCTTCTTCAAGCCCGCATGCTGAAATCTCTTGAGCTAACTCTTCGAGCTTGAACTCCTCGCCACGCTTTCTGGCGATTCTCTCATCTGCACAACTGGATGTTGGGAATTTCCTATCCTCATCCAGTCTGTAGGTTCGCAAGAGGGCACCATCAAGAATGTCTTCAAAGAGCGCGTCGAACTGTGTGGTTGTATGACGGTCAAGAACCACAACTGCTGCATCGTCAATTGTGTCATCGAAGATGAATGCAACTGTCTTTGCGAATTGAATCATCCGTTCTCGTTGCTCAGCTGATGGGTTGCCAGTTGTGATAAAAGCACAAACTAGTTTGTTTGTAGATATCACTCTCACAATATCTGAGATTGGTATCAGACCCCATTCTTCGGATGATGACTCGATGTCAAACTCGCCTCTAAAACTGGTGATGGCTGTGATGAAAGCAGAGATCACGGTCTCCTCTAGACCTTCTCTGAGGATCTTGGAATAAATCGGTAGCCCACTATCCTTGTGAAGTACAATGACCCCGAGTAGACTTCTAACATCATCAAAACGTCTCTTGATTGCGAGGGTTATTTTGTTCTGTCTTACTCTTCGCTTTCTTGCAGATCTCCTATAACCAAGAGCTCCAACAATTGCTACTACGCCAATGATAGCCCACCAGTAACGTCCTGAGTAAACCATCAACACCGATGTGAAACTTCTTGATACAACTAGCTGAATTGAGAATGGTTCGCCGAGTATGTAATTATCTGCTTCACAGCTCACCAAAATGTGGTATGCGTCATCAGCATCTGGTAGAGTTATTGATGCAGTATAGACTCCCAGGACGGATGATTCAGTCATTGGTATTTCATCAGTTATACCAATGTTTGTAGATGTTCTAATTATTCTATAGAAGACAGTTGCCCCCGAAACGGGATTTCCAGTATCTGTTTCAGTTATGCTGACTCGTAGAGTCTGTTTTGTTGTTTCCAACCCGAAAGTTCCTTCAAGTATATCAACAGAGATTGGTATACTTTGGACAATGAACGTGAGTCTATAGCTAACAGACTCAAACCCAACCCTCTCAAATGTAAAAATCACATAATGTTCTCCGGTTTCTAGTGGCGTGATGTTCACGCTATACTGACCATTCCCAAGTTCAGTATATGTCACCCAATCTGTTCCTTCACCAGATGCCACCATGTTGGCGCCAAAAATGTAGCTGCTATTGGAAGCAAACAAGTAGCTGAAGGTGAACTGATTTGAACGACCAACATAAAGGATTTCCATGGGGCTCGAAAGCTCAATGGAGGTATCAACCTCTTCAACTTCAAACAGAAACTGCTTGGTGGCTAGATAGTGGTTGGTCTTGTTTCCTGTTATCGTTAGAGACCATGTTCCTACAGCTTGACCTCTAATATTGATTACATAGAATCCCACACTTGGAGTCACTGTCACATCTAGTCCGGGATTCTGTGATGTCGCATTGATATTGGCACCATCAATATTGACTGAAGTATCAGCTCGATAGTAATATACTGTCAATTGATAGAATTCTCCAAACTTTGCAAGGGCAGATGATACATCTCCACCAAATGCAATGAAAGTCGGAACCTGTGTGACAATAAGAGTGAAAGCTGCACTTGAGCTCTGATAGTTGTCTGCAGAACTTCTGAATAGAACGGTGAATGTGCCAATCTCTAGTGGAGTCAGAGTGAAATTGTAAAAACCTCCTCCCATTGGGGCAACATCCGAAATTATTAGACCAGCAGGAGGATTGGTCACTGTGAAGTTGGCATTGTCAATAGGATTCAATGATGGATCCACTTGAAATCTGAGAAGAACAGTGAAGTTTTGATCCATCGCAATACTAGCACTTGACGGTGTTGAAGTTAGAATCGTTGGAATACCTGTTGCTGTCAGTGTGAACGTTGCATATTGTGTTTCATGATTTATGATGCTCGCGCTTATGACAACTGAGAATGAGCCAGCTGCAGTTGGCGTCAAATTCAGTTGATAAAATCCATCCACAATGTGTGAAAAACCACTGTGGTTCATTCCTACTGCCGGTGTAATTGTGACAACCTCCAGATCTGCCCCAGGAAGTCCAAACCCTGTACTGTTTCTGTATTCAACAACCAGAATGTAGCTATTCCCGAATAGAACAACATCTGCAGTACCATTTAGAAGTAGTAATTCACTTCCTGTCTCTCCAATTATCAATGTGAAGGAATCTGAGGTATTGTGATGAAATGCTTTCGAAAGCGTGACAGTAATACCATAAATTGCAGAAACATTGCATTTGACATCAAAGGAGTACAGTCCATTGCTATTGTCAATGAAGTTTGTCCAAGAGAGGCCCTCCGGTGGGCCTGTGAAGATAACTGTAGGCAAAGCTCCTGTGATCCCTGTCCCATTGATAAACTCATAGCTCATTTGGACTGTGAAGATCTCATTAAGACCATTCTCAATAACACCATCTGCGTTCAGAATCTCCATATTGGTGGGGATTATAACACCTGTCAGAGTGAACGACACGTACTGAGTTTCATGATTGAACAAACTCGCTTGGATGACTATTGAAAATGTATCGATGACACTTGGTTTTAGAATAATCTCATAGTATCCATCAGAAACATAATTGAAACTTCCACTTGTCAAACCAGTATCTGGGGTTACAGACACTATTTCCAGAGTAGCTCCAGAGAGTCCTTGTCCTGTACTATTTTGATATTCTAGCACGAGTCGATAACTATCCCCATATGTGACTACATCAGCTGTTCCATTGAGGACGGTGAGGTTGGTCCCCGTTTCGTCAATTATCAAGATGAATGAATCCGATGCATTATAGTGATATGACTTAGAGAGTGTTATAGTGACCTCATAGGTCGCAGCTATATCACAGACAATATCCATTGAGTAGTGTCCATTATTATTATCAACGAAAGACTGCCATGAAAGGCCTCCTCCCGGACCAGTGAATGTTATAATTGGTGCTGCCCCAGGAATACCTGTTCCATTTAGGAAGTCGTAATCAATCTGAGCGGTGAAGACTTCATTAAGTCCTCTCTCAATCAAAGATGGAGCATTCGTAATCTGCAATGATGTCTCATAGAATGATAACACTGCGAACTCTGTTGACACTAGATCAAAATACGGTCTTGATGCTGTTACTACAACAGTAAACTCTCCTCCACCAATTAATGACGTATCGAAGTCCGCCTCCCACCAGTTCTTTGCGTAATTCTGTGTGAATGAAACAACGGTGCTTGACCAATTTGCCTCTATCGTGACACTGTCGTCCAGAAGGTACTCATTCGTATCAGCATCCTTGTAGGTGATTAGATTCGAGATAGTCAGACCATAGTCCGTTTCTATTAGTGGGTACGTAGCAACAATTGATGCTGTGTGGTAGAGATCGAACGTCACTAACTCAAAGGCAATCTCAGTTCCATTGGTCCATAGAACTTCAAGAAACCATTCACCAGCAGTGGTGTTTATACTACCAAATGTCCATGAGGAGCTAGTGACAGAACCTCCTACCATTGTTGTGATTGAGTCCATTGCCCACTGAGTTTCATCGGGCTTAATCCATGAGATGTTTACAGGCGCTCCTCCCGTGGGAGTCACACTGGGAGTCCCTATCTCTGCCTGGACACGAGTTACGTTACCAGGTCTGAACAGCGAATTTTCTGACCATTCACTGCTGTTCTGATCATACACTTGGACTGAGATGTTCTTAGCATAGTTTAGACCATTGAGATTGATCTCCCACCATCCACTTCGACTCAGTTCGCTTGTTGGTATGTGAATTAGTCCCTGAGAGATGGAACAAGAACCCGTGATGTTGTTGGCCAGAGGATCCCAGACCGTGGTGTTCTGCCAATCTTGAGGATGGACTATGTCAAATGTTGCATTATAATACCCCCCTGGCTCGGTGATATAGGTGTAGAAGGTCAGATCCGAACTCAGTCCTGAAGTAACTGAATATGCGACTCCAGTCTTGCTTAGATCTGTTGTCCAAGAGGAATTAATGTAACGATGAAATAGTGAGGTAATAGAATATGTAAAGATTATACTTGTGTTCGATGTGATTTGGACCTCTAGAGGATCAACAGTCCAGAAACTAGGATTTGAAATCGATGCTGTTCCCACTCCACTTCCAGTGACTGCTTCTGAAAAAACACCTGCATGAAAAGTAAGGTCTACACTCTCGAAAGTAGGTGTTGTCCTACCTGTGAACTCGACATTGTCGATATAGACAGTTAGATTTTGAGCATTTGCCGAGCCATCAGGCAATCCAAGTGGATCGTCATCATAATCTGTGACATTGTTGATAGTAATATCACCTGCAAGATACAAGCCTACATCAAAGGAAAACTGTGTCCATGGTGAAGGAATTGTGAAAGAATCTTCTATTGATAACCATGCATCTCTTGAATCAACATACACCTCCATTGGATAATAATATCCCTCATAGAACGAACCACCATCATCATTGATTTGATAGAATACACCAATCACTCCTGGTAAGCCATTGTCCCCTTCTGGATCAATAGGTCCAGTAGCATAACGAAAATCAAACCTCAAATCGAAGACCAGTTCTCCCTCTGGATTATTCACGACCTGGTCAAATCCGACCTCCGAACCTCCACTATGGTCCCAAACATGGTTGGGCCCAATTTTTCTGTAATGCCCTACATTCCTACATGTGATGTACTCCCCACTCGAGTCATAGCCAGGTATCTGTGTATTGGAACCACCATCTATCGTGTAGTTAGTCCAAGGCGCAACTCCATCCTCGAATGTGCCATTGACTCCATATAATCGCTTGAGATTAGACACCTCAGCATCCGTATAATTGACAAACCAATTATTGTTCTCGTCAATTGTAATGTTTTGGACTGTGTTTGTTCCAGTATCAGTCCGTGCCTTTGCAGCATCGGTTGTGTAGAACGCACTCTCTTTGATTTGAATTGGATTGATTACTCCTTCCTGTGATGTCTGCGAGATTTTGAATTCTCTGTTGTTAACTTCATTTGTATTCTGTACCATTAGGCTCTCTTCACTGTCATCTTGACTGTTAATCACCGGTGAAGAAAATGTTCCAAGCGAAAGGATTAGAGACAGTCCAAACAAGGCTATGATCATGTATCGTTTCAAATGCAAGGTGGTCACCTCTAGTCTTAGATAGAGAGTTTATCATATCTCTCATCCTACAACTCCGATTTAACAGACGGAGTACCCACTCAGCTTTGAGTTCTCTGATTATTGAGTTATTACTATTACTTGTTTGAATCACAGTCGATTATTCGAGAGGGCTGAGCCTAATCTATGATTTCATGAGTAGATTGATTTTCTTCATGTTTGAATTCTTGGAACCAACATCGGTACATTCTCTTGGCTCATGATTCAATCAAATTCATCCCACTTCATCAATCTACGTGATTCTCGGAAAGAAACATAACTAGGGTGTATTACTCCCAATGTACAATCATTAGGGGTGATTAAATGTCAAATAACGAAATGTTGGAAGAACTGAGAGAGATACGGAAACTCCTGACACCTAAACCCAAACCTGAGCCACCTAAAGGTTTGATTAATGAGTTTGTTGACTTCATTTCAAGCTACAAAGTACTTGGACTTGCAGTGGCGTTCATTTTGGGTATCTACATCGGTCACGTTGTTCAGGCTCTTGTGAACAGCTTAATCATGCCACTTGTGAAGATAGTGTATCCACCAATTGACCCTACCGCAGCTACTGGCGATCCTACGTATATACTATCAGGTGGTCCTATCATCGATAGTCTCATCACCTTCATAATTGTGGCATTTGTGGTCTTTCTCATCGTAAAGATAGCCTCAAAAATTGGCATTGACTAAAGTGAATACTAAAAAATGTAACACGGGGGAGATGAGAATCTCCCCGCGTTTTTGTTTTACCGTTGATTTGTTAGACTACCTGACTGCTCCTACAATTAGGAGTATCACACCTAGTCCTATGAGAATGAGCATGAGTTCCGTGAACTCATAACCTGCTAGCATCATGCTATAGATTCCAAGATTGAAGTAGCTAACGTAAGTTCCAAGTCCGATCATCGGCATAAACAGGGGTAGTATACCAATGATAATCAAGATGAGTCCGAAAAGTGCTAATCCCTTTCCCATTTGAGTCAACTCCGGTTGGTTGGAATATCCCTCGAATCCTCCCTATTTATGCATATGCATAACCTACCTCAGCCTGAAATTGGCAACATTTGTGAGTTGATGAAGAATTCAAGACTATTCCTGACATTCTCTATCCCCTTCTTTTGAGATTTAGTCACCTTTGAGTACACGCTTGTGACAACACTCTTCAAATCATTACTATCATCCATCTCCCAACGTCCTACGACTCGACCATTCAGCCAAATTGTGGGTCTGACCTCTCCTGTGGCTCTCACTCCTTTACTGGGCATCTTACGATAACCATCCGGATCGGATGGCCAATAGTGTCTCCTATCAGCCGGGAAAAGTTTGGGTTGAATATCTTCCTCAATAAACGAAGATCTCTCAATGAATGCCTTGAGAAAGTGATCCTCGTATGGTAGGAACCAGACCAAGTCCTCATTAGGAATGGTGAGAGATGCAGCCAACTCCATGTCATCTTTCAGCATGAACTTAGGGGAGTCGCCAACCTTGATGCTCACGATATCCTCCTCCAATCCCTGAAGCACGTTCTTGACTGTAGTCTTAGTCTGTTTCAACCACCACGCAATGTCATCTACGGAAACAGGACCAAAAAGATCGACATGGCTTTTGATTAGTTGCGTGATTGCGGTCTGTTCGTCAATTATCTCCAGTTTGAATCCCTTTACCCAGTTATCCAGCAATGCATATGATGTGAGATTGCTTCGTGCATGCTTAGCTTTTGCTCGCACTACCTCTCCTCGTGCCATTAGCATCAGAATTGCAGACCGAACATGCTCCCCAACTTCAGGAACCACTTTCTTTAACTCTGTAGTTCGAAGCGGTCCGTTCATTAATGCTCCTCTCACCTTATCCATCATATCCTCAATTTCTCGGTCACTCAACACATTCAATTTCCTGTACTTGTCAGTGCGAAATGCCCTGAAAAGCGCTGGTCCAGTTGCGCTGAGTATCATTGAGAGGTTATCGATATGCATGACATGTAGGGTCGTTCTGAATGCATGGGTTCGGATGAGTTCTCTTCCATTATCAATTGACTCGAAAACATTCTTCGCGTCATAATCCCCCAATCTCGCCCACACAGAGAGGTACGGGGTCCAATAATCTGTTGAGTGCAGTCCAAGCTGGGTCTTTGCAACCTGGAAGAAATCCTTTGGCTTCTCATCTAACAGGAACTGCTTTCTAAGCTGATTCCAATGGAGTTGTTCATTAGTGGCTTTTACCACCTATGCTCCCCTCAAGTGATTCGGGGTGGTTGGTTCTTTTATCATCTTCTATCTAAGACTCACTCAAATCCAGCGATGGTTATCTCCGAACCAGAGGTATATCCCCTGACCTCTATGATCCTTGCCCCAACTCCTCCAATGACTCCACTGAATAGCCAGATCTGGTAGAAGAGTTCAGAAACACTGAACAGAGTAGGATTCCAACCCACACTGAGAGATAAACCGGGCCAGATGAATGAGTCGATCATCATGGTGAGGACCATGAAGATGGCACCTGCAAACATACCTTTCACAAGGGCACAGATTTGAAACTGTAGACTACAGCCTCCACCTACCAAGCTCTTGTAAGTGACTGGAGCAATTATTAGTGGTACCGCAACAAGAGTAGTCCACCAATAGTACATAGGACCAAACATGTCACCAATAATAATCCCACTAACAAGCATTATCGGATATGCAACTATCCAAATCCCTGGTATCCATAGCCAGCTCTTCAATTCTGCCACTAGACTCACTCTATATCACTTTGCTGAGTAGACTCTTGACATTTAATTACTTCTTGGGTATGACCAGTTCACGTCTCTCTGAGGTGTGACTAGAACTCTGCTCTCCTTATAACAAATGCAACAGATGAGATTCTTAAGTATGACCGAATCATGAACATACTAAATAGTAGGTTGCCACAATCAATCCCGTCATGAATCGTCGAATACTCCTGACATTGACTGTGTTACTGTCCTTGTCATTTTTGATTGCAGTTGCCGATGCTCATATTCCCAAAGTACCGGATGATGGGACTACACTTGGAACTGCCACTGAAATCATAGATCCTTGGAAATCTTGGTTCTATTACACTCAGTTAGATGCAGGTGAGATACATTACTATTCATTTGAGGCGACTGAGGGTGAGAGAGTCCGATTCATGCTGAATATCCCTATCCCTGAGGGTGATCGTGGTTTCACACCCGGTCTAGTATTGATGGGGCCCAATGTGACTGACCAAGGAACTCATCCAAGTGGACTAGAGGTCCCTGTCGGTGCTGGAGTCATGGTGTTCACACCTGGCGTTTTAGAGCCTGAATATGAAGGATTTACACCTCTAAGCCAGTATACAACTGTTGACCTTAACATGAGTGCACCATCCACTGGGACATTCTATGTTGGTGTTTATTCAGAGTCAGCTAGCGGCAGGTATGCACTTGTCACTGGATATGTTGAAGCATATGGCCTGTTTCAATGGGTTACAGTCCCATCTATGGCAATAACCATCATAATGTGGAGTGGTCAGAGCCTTCTCTTCATTCTTCTCCTCATGTTTCTTCCATTAATTCTTGGACTGGTATTCTTAGCAGTACGTCATAAGAGTCTGCTTAGCAAAGAACGAGCACTGACGCTTATTGGAACAATGGGCGGGTTGTTATTCCTGGGGTCTAGCTTCTCCTTCTTTGTTCAGATGATACTCAGTCTACTTATTGCTCCGTATAATTGGACTGTGATTGTTTCTATTGTATTTGCGACAATTCCCCTACTCTTGGGTCTGGCTGTGATTCAAATCCTCCGCTCTGAGGACTGGGCAACCAAGCGGCGTATGAAGATATCTTTGATTTTTATCGCTATTTTGGCACCATTCGTCTGGGCTGGTCTTTACATTGGACCACTATTCGTCCTTATTGCTGGTGTTGCTCCCTTGTTCAGATGAAGTTCCCGATATGTTTCAAGTCTACCTCATCTTGTCCTGATAGTAGATGTTTGGACGATAATTGGATGGCCACTCAGGAGCATTATCCAGAATCTCCTCAATCTGTTCAAGTGTGTCTTTAGACAGATTCACATCTGATGCAGCCACATTCTCTATGACATGTTCAGGCTTCGTAGCACCTACAAGCGCTGCAGAAATCTCGGGACGTCTGAGAACCCATGCAAGCGCTAGTTGCCCCGTAGTGATGTCTAGTGAAGATGCAACCTCACTTAGTTTTCTTACTTTGGCTAGATTTTCCTCAGTGAGATATCGGTCGAGTACCTTGGATGTTGTGGCTCGACTACCTTCTGGTATGTCATCATTGTATTTTCCTGTGAGGAGACCCCCACCAAGCGGACTAAACACAGTGAAACCCATGCCATGAGTCTTTCCCACTGGCATGACCTCCAGTTCTATGAAACGTGCTAACATGTTGTACAGAGGCTGTTCAACGGAAGGTCTATGCGCTCCTAGGTCTTTAGCTACTGCATTAGCTCGCTCAAGCTGTGCTGCTGTCCAGACTGATGTCCCCCAGTACCTGACCTTCCCGGCTTTGATGAGATCGTCCATTGCCATTACGGTCTCTTTCACTGGTGTCGTATAGTCATACCTGTGTAGGAAATAGATGTCAATGTAATCAAGATTCAGACGCTCTAGAGTGCCTTCAATGGCATTCATGATGTTCTTCCGGCTGTTTCCCCAGTCCATGATGTCTTCACTTGTGGGCCAGAACACCTTGCTTGAGATCACCAAGTTCCTTCTACTCACGTTCTCATCCCTGAGGAACTGTGCAATGACTTCTTCTGCCTTTCCACCTGCATATATCTCGGCAGAGTCAATGAAGTTGATTCCATTGTCTAGGGCTGTAGCCATGCATTTCTTGGCCATCTCATTCTCTACTGTTCCACCGTATGTCAACCACGAACCAAGAGAAATCTCACTTATTTTCAGCCCACTTTTTCCAACCTTTCGATACTTCAACATTTCATCTCCAATTAATATTCACTCTATCATTTTAACAATAGTTAACACTATTATATGTTTAGTTCAAGCTGGTCGAAGTTACATTGACAATCTCCCCATTTATGATACGGATAGAATCACAGTTTGTGGTATTCGATTCTTGTGTATTCTCAATAGGCTATTATTCATATCTAAGTGCATCAACTGGCTTTAGTTTGGACGCACGCCAGGCTGGATAGAGTCCAAAGACAGCGGCAACAATCATGCCAAATGCAAGTGCACCAATAATCAGATCCGGTGTGACTACTGGGGTGATTGGTGGGAAGCTTGAAAATCCCCCGTTGATAGAACTACTACCTCCAAAACCACTTGCGAAGTTTCCTCTGGCTAGACCACTTCCGATAAGATTACCAAAAACTACCCCGGCTATAATACCAAAGACGCCTCCCAACAGTCCGATCATAATTGCCTCACTCAGGAAGATGCCCATAACCGTTCTGCGATGCATTCCTAGGCCCTTTAGAATCCCTATCTCTCGAGTACGTTCTATTAATGACACGATCATGATGTTCATTATCCCAACTCCAGCAACGATTAACGAGATACCTGCAATCCCCGCCAGAAATACATTCAAAATGCCAAGAATCCGGTTCATATTGTCCAAGAGTGCTGCAGGCTGGGTGACAGTGACGAGTCCATCGAAAGCGTCATCAATATTCTGAATTAGTGTGTCAATCTCATCCTGATTCCTGGTGTCCATCTTGACCGTGATAGAGGAAATCACATCAGTGTCGAAGAACTTGGTCGCCCACTTCATGGGGATATAGAAACCAAAATCGGAGGGTCCTAATCCGAATCCACCGATATCATCGAGAATGGCAACAACTGTACCTGTGTAGTTCTTCATTACTATTACGTCATTCACACGACCCGTCCAAACAATTGAAACATTATCCCCAACTTGAGCAATAATGGTACCATTTTGCCATGGATCCGCAACACGTGAACCGATTACTACATCAGTGTTCATAGGAGTCGTAGGTATATTGCCCTCTTTCGCGACAAATGTGCTATACATTGACTCATACTCTGTATAGTTCACTCCTGTCAAAGTCAACGGAAAGACATCGCCACTGAAGTTTGCATTGATCGTCTTTGTCATGGCTGCTACCGTTGAAGCAACATGGTCCATAGAATTGATGGTTTCTGTATCATTGACCAATAGAGAGAAGTCGGAACTGCCGCCGCCGCCTCCAAATAGGTCAAAGATGCCTCCGGTACTCACAGTGAGTGTATCTGTACCCAGTCCCTGTTCCAACTGCTGAGTCATAACGACCTGAAGTCCGCCCGTGAAGGATGTGAGTGCAACGATAGCTGCTATACCAATCGTAACACCTAGTATCGTAAGCCCTGCGCGCATCTTACGAAGTCGAATTGCACTGAATGAATAGCCAATCACATCACCAACGTGCATCTAGCTCACCTTATGGGAATCAATCAGACCATCCCTAAGGTGGATGATTCTTCTTGCTTCGTTGCCAATCTCGGGGTCGTGTGTCACTACGATCAATGTTATTCCTTGTTCTTTGTTGAGCCTCCGAACTAACTCCATGATTTCTAGACCTGTTTTGCTGTCCAGATTACCTGTGGGTTCATCCATGATAAGAAAGGAGGGATTCGAGACCAATGCCCTCGCTATGGCAACTCGCTGCCGCTCGCCCCCAGAAAGTTCAGAGGGTTTGTGATGCATTCTATCTTCAAGCCCTACAATCTTAAGCATGACTTCTGCCTTGAGCATTCGAGTCTTTTTGGGAATTCCTGCAATGGAAAGTGGAAGTTCGACATTGCTTCTTGCATCGAGCCTAGAGATGAGGTTGAATGTCTGATAGACAAATCCAATGTTGCGTCGGAGATCTGCTAGTTGATTGTCATTAAGCGTTGACACATCAACCTCGTCAATCACTACTGTACCAGAAGTAGGCCGGTCGAGAGCACCAATCATGTTTAGTAGTGTTGACTTGCCGCTTCCACTTGGACCAAGGATTGCGATGAAGTCTCCCTTGTACACTTTCAGACTAACACCACGAAGGGCTTCAACTGGTACCTGTCCCATCATGTAGGTCTTTGTCAGGTCTTTTAATTCGATAACCTTAGGTAAGAAGTCCTCTTCCGTCAGTTCATATTCAAGAACGGTGGTCAATGGATGTGCCTCTTGATGGCGCTTAAAAAGCCATAAATATCATATGTGATATAAATATTATCTTATGTGATATATCAACAGTGATAGATTTCGAATAAGATAAAGGCCAGTTCACCCATGAGCAGACACATGTATAGTCCCTTCAGAAGGCTGATAGACGCTTTTCGTGAGAAAGGAGCCACTACCCCTGAAAAGGCAATGACATGGAAGGAGCTTGGTTTACCTGACGCGTTTGAAAAAATGAGTCTCCCCATTCATCCCGACAAATCCCCTATAGTTCAAAAAGGCAACAAGTACTATCTTTCTGAGGACCGTCTTGAAATAATCATGGACGAGTTTGGTCAGGTGATTGACCCTCTGAGGAAGTGGATCCAACACACAGCAAAGGTTCCGAAGGGGTTCCTTAGATATCGAGTGCTTCACAAGCTCGAAGAACAACCCATGTCAGGTGCAGAGCTCACAGCTTCCATCAGTGAAGACATGGGAGGTCGCTGGAAACCAAAGCCTGGTTCCATATACCCCTTATTGAAGAGTCTTCTTCAGGATGGACTCACCCACGAGATTCCAGATGACGATGGACGTACTCGAAGATATGAGCTCACAGAGAGGGGCCATATGTTCCTGAAAGACCACGTGGAACAGAGTGACGAGCTCCTTGAGAAGATTGACCAAAGCTTTACTCCTTTTCTCCAGCCTTTCTTCCCTCTCTTTAACCTGCGAACAGAAAAACGACCATCGATTCGGGACCTTTTCGAAGCCATCCAAGGTCTCCGTGTTGTAGCTGGCGACGAACCATCTCAAGAGCTCCTTGATGATTTCTCTCAGGCAATTGATCGATTCACCACGAATATCAAAAAAATTACAAAGAAGTTCGAGGATTCCAAACAGGTAAGCTAGCCTTTGTCACCCATCCTTGCCGTACAAGTGGACAATCTGATTGAATCACTCTATGTCTATGCCGTTAGACTATTATGCACACTACAATTTTGCAAACAATGACGAGGTGTGTAGCACGTCAAAACAAAAGACTACAGAGGAAAAAGAAACGAGCCTCAGAGATGAACTACTCGGGCGTTTTGAAAGAGAAGAGTACGGTCTCAAAAACCGCGAGATATCCGTTATGACAAGGTTAAGCACAGATATTGTTGATATTCTTGATGCACTCGTCGAGCTAGAGATATTCAAGAGTCGATCCGAAGTGGTCGCCTCCTTTGTTGAAAA
>JBHLRC010000057.1:0-19462 GCA_048882965.1 Candidatus Thorarchaeota archaeon | reverse complement strand
CTCATTACAGTTGTGGGTCAGCATATAGGTTATGACAGTGCATTCGTCTTGTATCGTAGATCATCAGTGAGTCCATATGTAGTTCCAATAGGATCGTATGATGTGGAAGAGGTCGCTGGATGGTATCATATCAATATCACCCGAGATTATGAAGGCAACTTTGAAGTGTATTTTAACGACACTTTGGGAATCACAGTCACGGATTCGACGTACACAACATGCAAACTGTTCACATTCACTGCTGAAGGCGGATATGCACTCGACAACATAGTTGTTGTTTCTTATCCTGATGTTTATCCTCCAGATATTTCTAATCCTATTCGGACTCCCTCTACACCAAACTCCACTGAGTCTGTGTCAGTGACTGTCGATGTGACTGATACTTCAGGCGTTGATACGGTTATACTCACATACAACGATGGTGCAATTTGGTCCTTTATCACGATGACGGGTAGCGAACCAAATTATGAGTGTACGATCCCTGCACTTCCTGATGGAACTGAGGTACAGTACCGGTTCTATGCTAATGACACCATTGGCAACTGGGTGGGTACCGAAACTGATAGTTATATTGTGACAGATCCACTAACGACAACCCCAACAACAACCGGTGGGCAACTGCCAGACATGACACTTCTCCTTGTTGTTGGAGGAGGTATTGCATTGGTAGTGATTCTTGTCGCACTAGTCAAGTTAAGAAAGTGAATTAACAAGGTAGCAGAAAAAGTGACGGACCGACTCTTAGAACTCGGAGTCATGAAGATCCCTGAGGACGAAGACGGGGGTCTCGAAGACTACGAGGAAGAGGACTGGTAAAAACAAAGGGTTCCCGGTCATTCCGGGAACATCACTATTTTTTCTCATGGAAAACATGAAAATAACACATTGAACAAGTGATTAGTGCGTCTATCATTCCTTTGATCTCTTAGACTTCTTGGCATCTTTCACAGCATCTTGGCAGACATGGAGATATGTTGATGTTATGGATGTTCAACCATAATTTTGGCTCATCCTAGAATAACACCAACGACAGAGGTGGAATGCATACAACGAGAATTATCATCGAAAGTACGAAAGTAATTATCCTCCCCTTCGTAATTGTCACAGTATCATTCAATGGTCCAGGATGACCACCGCCAGCGGATAAGGCAAGAATGAGGATTGCCATCAGGTAGTATCCGATGACTAGCATAAGCAATAGAGCAACCCATCCAATCTGTTTGTGCCACTTGGGCCCCACAATCGCTCTAAGAGCATGACCACCATCTAGTTGTGCAATGGGAAAGAGGTTCAGTGCAGTCACAAGCATTCCCACCCATGCAGCGAATGCAATGGGATGCATATAGAGCGTCCCACCTGCGGGGATGGAGCCTCTGAAGATGAAGCCAATGAGAGTGAAAAGGAGCGGAGTAGGTAGCTCACCAGACATTCCAGGGAATGCATCTTCAATAGCTATCAACTGCCGCGCTGTTACTGGGACAGACATCAGGTATCCGATAAAGAGCACAACCATCGTTACCGCGAAACCAGCTAAGGGGCCTGCTAGACCCATGTCTATTAGCTCTTCTCGGTTATTGGGAGGGCTCTTCTGAGATATGAATGCCCCAAAAGTACCACCAATTTGAGGTAAACCTGGGATAAAGTACGGGAGTGTAGCTTCAATACCTTTCCGTTTACACATCAAGTAATGTCCCATCTCATGAGTGAATATAATACCCATGAGTGCTAACATGAAGGTCAATACTACAAATGCTATATCAAGCCAAGTCCAACCACCAGGATAGAACAATGAGAGGAATACAGGGCTTGTTGCTTGGAGAAGTCCAGCAATGGCTATAGTACTCAGTGTAGCCACAAAAAGGGCATAGTTAATCCTCTTGTTACTTGGACCAGATTTCTGAATAGGTACAAATCGAATGAAATACTCATCAGAAGCTTTGTCTTTCCACCGCACTAAAGGCCAGACCTTCAATGATTTGGTCATCTTGGTAAGTTCCTTGAAGACTTCATCACGCCGTTCATTTGTACCCATAGAATCTGAAGGCCACCGTACGATGAATGTAGGCATCCCAAATTCAAGAACACTGGCTTTCACTTCAAAGTGTACAGACAGGATATCATTGAGTTCTGTAAATGTAGGATAAGTAATAACTGAAGTCTGATTATCATCGAAGGTCAAAATGTTCGTTTCTCCCAATCTTCTAGACTTTGTGAAAATTCTGGGCGAGTCAATTTAAGAATATCCGCTGAGGCAGGTAATTGTGTTAAGATGAAGTATTCTGTGTGAGTCCTCAAATCATCCATAAAACTGGAACCAATGAGTCAAGGTGCGTTCTGCAAATCTCTCTGCGCTTTTGGCAATTGCTTCCGGAATCATTCCCTCATCAATGAACTCTGTAACAGTCATACCCAAACTGGTAGCATCTTCAACATTGGCACGCAAATCCATCAAGGCTTGGATGTACTCTTCAAGGTCAGCAGGTCCACCCACAGGACCATGTCCCGGAATTATCGTTTCAAGACCCAAATCCAATACTTCTTCCAATGCCATGATCCATCTGTCTGGGTCACAGGTGGGATCACCTCCGTATGGAAACATTCCATTGAATATCAGGTCTCCAATGAATATGACACTATGAGGATGAGAGATTATTGTTGAAGATCCTGATGTATGTCCACCAAGAAGCTTTACGGACACCTCCTCATTGTTTCCAAGGAAAATGTGAGTCTTGAAGACCACATCCGGTAGGCGAATCGAGAGGTCTTGTAGAGCATCCCACATCTCTGGGCGTTCGTCCTTAACTGAAGCGTAATTCTTCCTCAGATTTTCAATCGTCCAATCACCTTTCAGATTCTCCTCACAACGCTCACGCATTGGAAAAGATGCAATTATGCTCACTGGTTCAAATGCTTGTGCTCCAAAGACATGATCACTGTGAGAATGAGTGATAACTAGTTTAAGAATTGGTTTGCTAGTTTCCTTCTCCAAGAACTCCTTGGCTGCGCGACTCTTTTTATGGATCATACCAGCATCGATCATGATGACTTCGTCTTCGAGAACTATAGCCCCATAATTCCCACCATTATTCCCATCAGTGCTTGCATATATTCCATCCTGAATTTTTTGGAGAGTCATAATCACAAAATACTCAATCTTCCAGATATAGTTGTGCAATAACAACTATGCTTCTAAGGTTCGCAAAATCCCATCCATTGTACCTTCAGGTCCCTTGAAGACTCGCACCCTAAATGGAACACCAAGGCGATCAGCAATACCCCTACAGGCGGCGATATCTACACCTGGTATATCGACAGCTGAGAGTTCAACTTCCATCATAGGTTTGCATTGCTCCGCAAATTCGAGTATAGATTCGAACGCGCCTCTACCAAGTTTCGGTTGACAAAGTCGAAGATATGTATCAGGGTCAGGGGCATTCAATGAGATTTGGATTCGGTTCAAACCAGCATCTGCAAGTTCTTGAGCTACATTTCGAGAAGGGTGTAGAAGTGGTGCTTGTCCGTTGGTGTTGAGTCTAATGGGAGTGTCAGTAAGCCCCTTGACCTTCCTGATGGCAGCCAGGGTTGAATCAAGATTGATTAATGGCTCACCAAATCCGACAATAGCAACATCATCGAAATTGGAATCCCATGTTTCTTCTATCGCATGCACTAATTCCCCAGCAGTTGGGTCCTCTTCTAGAACTAGATTGAAACCAAAAACACCATCACCAAACTGACGAACACAAAATAAACAGTCATTCATACATCTAGATGTTGGGTTAATGTAGAAGCTACTCCCGCGCCAATATGTCAAATCCCCTTTCGACATCAGGACAACACATCTTTTGTTGATGCTCGATTGACTTGTATCTAGCATTCAGATATTCATACATTTAACGATTTGTTTATCTCAATCCTATGTAAATATATCATGAACTGGTTATGTCCTTGAGCGGAGGGAATTCAAGAAGAGAACGCATTGTAGATGCACTTCTTTTTGTAGGAATAATACTTTCAGCTTCGATTATTATCATACCCCATTTATTACCCGAACCTCCCACACCTCCTCCGGAAATCACTCTTAATATTCTATCAGTATTTGATGTTACAATCCTTTCCCAAATAGAGAGTTCTTTTCTGGATAGTCCATATGCGGAAGATCATAATATAGTCAATATTGATTGGGTCGGTGTAGATACGACTGTTTGGGACATCTTGATACGGGAAAGCTCAAATGATCTTGTGTTGGGACCCTGGGATATTATTGACAGTCTGGGACAAGCTGGTTTCCTCCACCCCATAGCAGATTTAACTCATATTACAGTCAATGAGTCTATTGCAGGGGTTGCTCTGAAAGGACATTCTGAAAATCAGACAGTATGGTGTAGTGTTGCCACTAGAAATACAATCTTTGAATTGCTGGTCAATGATACTTTACTTTCAGAGTATGGACTTGAAATTCCAGAAACCTTTGAAGAGCTTCTTTCCCCAACTTTTTATCCAGAGGAATTGGGATTCTCTCTGATAGGATTGGATGATCCTTCAACTGGATCGGTCGAGTATCAACTTCAGAATTTCCTTACGAAAGCTTATAGCTGGGCGGATGGAATTCAAAATCTAACTTTGCTCTTCGCAAATTCGATGCTATATAGTCACCAGGGAAATGCACTTGAAGCACTCTTTGAAGGGGATACCGGAATTGCCATGACAGTGTTCAATGCCCAGAACTTAGAACCACTACCAGAAACAGTTCAAAGGACTCACCTACAGAACATGGTTATTGTAAATCCAACTGCTGTGGCGATATCGAATGAATCAAAGCATGTTTCTCAATCAGACGCGTTTATCGAGTTTCTCCTTTCTCCAGACGGTCAGAAAATCTGGTTAGAGCAATCTAATCTATTCCCTGTCAGACGCGAAGCATTCGAGATGATGGGAGAAGAAATCGATGATCGAATCTTTTCCGAATTCAATTGGACATCTCGGACTACTGGTTTTGGAGTTTCAATGACTTATACAGATGAAAGCACTGCATTGGGTGTCTACATGGATTCTACAGCAATAGTACCATATAGTAATCTCACACACTGCTGGAGAAGCATCGTAGACGCCTACAATAATGGGAGTATAGATGAACTTCAGCTAAGGAACTTTGCAACAGAGCTTGGTGAACCATTGACATTTCTCTCTCCAATAAGTGGAGAAAATGAAACATTCACGAGAGAATATGCAATCGAGATTCAGTACACTCTTTATGGTGAACCATATGCTGAAATGATCATTCAACTTTGGAGAGAAACAGCAAATCTAAGGTATGAAAGAATCTTCAATGAACTTTCCACACTTTTTTAGAAGTTACTGAAAAACCTCTCCTCGCAAATTCTCAGCAATGCGTAAGGATATAACATTCACAACGAATAAAGAGCAATAGTTCATGTTGTGTTCAATATGGCAAAAACAAGAGAAGAACTTAGCTCACTGAAATGTGTCCCATGTAGGGGAGGAATTCCACCCATGGAACAGGGAAAGATCAAAGTAATGCTAGATGTTGTTCCTGGTTGGACTAAAACACAAGGAAAAATTGACAAGATCGAGAAGATATTCAAATTCAAGGATTTCAATAAAGCCATGATATTTGTGAACAAAGTTGCAGAGATTGCGGAGGAGCAAGGTCACCATCCAGACATCTTGATTCAATGGAATAAGGTCACGCTCACTCTATGGACCCATGCAATCAAAGGCTTGCATGATAATGACTTCATCCTAGCAGCTAAGATTGATGAACTGTAGTAGACTCATTTTGGTCTGGACGTTTTATCCAGTACACAATCGCTCCAGCTATTATCACTGCAAGGATTATTCCAGATGCGAAACCTATTGTGAAAACGCTCAGAGGAAAGGCCCAGAGTAATGTCATAACAGAAGTGAAAACTGTCATCAGAAAGGCAACTACTAAGCCATAACGAATCACCTCACCCTCAATACCAATTTTATCGATGACAGCAGCAGCGTTCTGAATCTTTGCAGGGCTAAGAACACTAGCTAGTCCTCCGCCAATTCCATTCGAGGCTGCCACATGTATAGCATTAGCTCCAATGAGATTGCTTGTTTCTACATGATAGCGGGTGAACATGGCGATTGCAGAGGTTTCGGAACCGGAGATGAATCCACCGAGAAGACCCATGAAAGGAGCAAGAACTGGGTAGATTAGTCCAATTCCAGCTGTTAGAGAGGCTAGAAGGTATATCATGTTAGTTGTTGGGTCAAGACCATTGATTGGATCTGTAGGATTTAGCCAGACACCAGTTGGACCAACAATCCATCCACTGAAGTTCATGACCTCAGCCATTGCAAAGAAAATTGCCGCAGCGAGAACTGGGCGTGGAGCTCTCTTCATGAAAATAGATATAGTTCGTCTTAGGACTTTTCTATCGGTGTTTAGAAAAGGCATTGAAACAAGCGTTGAGATAAGCATGAGAGTGTATGCCTGCCAGAGAAACCTATTGTTGATTATACTAGGATGCCCTCCAATTTGAACTGGAAAGGCAAGGTCAACAAACAAAAAATGAAACACTTGAGGAATTAGATTCGTAACAAGACTAAGTATCACCAGAACAACCCAAGGAATACTAGCACGATATATGCTCATACTCTGTTGCACTTGCAGATCTTTATGATCAAGGGTGGTTCTATCAAGGATTGGTTTGTGACGTATTCGGTTGAATAGAAATAAGACCACCAAAACAGCAGCACCAGCAAATACGTTTGTCAGAGTTGTTAACGGTAGAAGTACGTTGCATACAATAGCAGTGAATCCAGCGGTTATTCCACAAATGGCAGCAAGAAGGATACCATCACGACTAGTAAGAAGCTTTCTTCCACCTGCAATCCAGAGCATAGAGATTGCGATGCCCATACTCACAACAGGCATATACCATGAGAACGCAGCTCCACCTTCTTGCAGAGTGATAGGGGATGCCCAGAGCGAGTACTGATCCGTGAACACAACTGCAGGAATCCCGAGAAGAGCGTAGGTAGTCAATGGATCATAACCAATAGATGGGAGTGCAACAGCAACCATCGGATTGAAACCTAGGGCCAACATCACAGGAGGTAGCATTGAAACAGGCGTGGCACCAATTCCAACGAGGAATAGTCCAAGCCCAAAACTAATCATCAGAATCTGCATAGGTCTACTTCCACCTCCAAGTGTCTTGAAGAAAACAATCAATCGTTGGAGGGCTCCTGTCACTTGCATATATGTCATCATCAAAATTGAAGTAGCCACCATCAAAGAGATGGGGAATGATCGTATAATTCCAACCACACTAGATGTGATTGCCACCATAATATCCGTTTGAAAGGCGATAACTGCTATAACAAATGTCACAAGCCAGACAATAACACCAGTCACGTCAGCAGCTTGCTTCATGAAAACAAGCATTACAAGTGCCAAAACAATTGGCAATATAATCAGGAAAAAACCAATAATTGCATCCATATATTATACCCTCTTCTCCAAGTAACCATTCTCAAAATACCAATCAACAGCTCGTTTGAATCCCTCAATCATCGTAACTTCAGGTGCCCATCCTAACAACCGCTTTGCTTTCTCATTAGTGTACACTCTGTCTTGAGCAATCATATCAATAGTTTTGCGATGCCAAAAGAAAGTCATTTTATTTCTGTTCTTGAATGGACTTAGAAGGAGCATTCCGAATTTAGCCACCACACTTGGGACTCTCAGACGAGGTGGTTTGACACCGAGATACTCGGTCATTGATTCAACCAACTGTCCCCAACTCATTGGTTCATCAGGACAGAGTATTATTGTGTTATTTAGAGCAGCCATTGGAGTCAATGCTGAAACAAACCCAGATACAACATCGTCAATATGAGTATACATGAATTTTGCACTTAGATCTCTGGGAACAGCAAAGACCTTTTCATTATACAATTCCTTAACCACTTCATACATGACGTAAAGGTCGCCTTCACCCATCACACCTGTTGGACGCAGGATAATGTGGGCTAAACCTGTATCTTCCGTAATTTGACGAATTGCCCTCTCAGCCATTATCTTGCTTTCACCATAACTGAAGTTGGGTCTGAGTTCTGTGTCTTCATTTGCGGGAGGATATCTAATTCCACCCATTGTTTCTGTTGATGAGCAATAGATGAAACGTTCAACGTCGGTACCAACACAGGCGTTCATCAGATTTTTTGCACCCTCAACATTCACCTTAAACATGAGCTCTTCATCACTTGGATAAAAATTGAAGTAAGCAGCAAAGTGCATTACTGCATGTACACCCTGAACTGCTTTCTTCAGACTCTCGATATCAAAAAGGTCAGCTTCAATGATCTCAGTTCCTTTTGGGACTCCCTCTCTATTACTACTTTCTCTTACAAGACCCACAACCTCATGACCTTCTTCCAGGAGCTTTGAAATTACTCTCCCACCAAGAAATCCAGTTGCACCGGTGACTAGAATCTTCAAAAGAACTAACCTCTGAGCACCCTTCGGAACTCCCCTCATTTATCTATATCTTCTCATCTCGGCTAAAAGTAATATTCATTCGCGTGAATAGATAAACATAGGGAACAGGTGTAGGAGAAAGTGGAACCAGAAATTTCCGAGGATAATGAAGCAGCAGAAGCTTTCCCTGAAGAGGATACGCCAAATGGTTGGTTCAAGCTTGCGTGTTCATTTATTTCTCAAAGTAACACTGTTGAAGCTGAACGGGCACTCAAGATTGCGCTTGATATGCAGGATGTCTATCCGGTTGCATGGGGTATTCTGAGCGTTGTTCTTCTTTCCCAAGGCCATGAAGCTGATGCTGAAAAAGCTGGAAAAATGGCTTTAGACCAATGTCAAAGCATCAAGATGTCTTGGCCAAAAATGAGGAGTATAATGTTCACTGAGGCTATCAAGAGAGGTAAGGACTGGAAGAGCCCAAGAAGAATCTCACTTGACACCTCAGAGAGTAGAGAATGGGGAGCTATTCTTTCAGAACTGGAGAAATCTAGCAATGAAAGCCTAGATGAGGTCGAGCTAGTGAAGATGGATGAACAAGAGGTTTTGGGAGAACCGAAAACTGATACAAAAGCTCAGGTTGAAGATACTTACACTGAAGAGCAACAGAGCGTTGATCTAAAATCCGCAGAATCCTGGTTCACGACAGCTAGGGTTCACTTGAATGCGCAGGAGTATGAAAAAGCTGAGAGAGCTTATAGAAAGGGCTTAGCAATTGATTCTGAAAATGGAGATGCTCTATTGAGGATGGGAACTCTTCTAATGAGAAAGGAAGCATTTGATGAAGCTGAAGATGACCTGGCTAAGGCTGTAAGGTTCATACCCGAAGATTCGGAAGCATGGCTACAGCTTGCGATATGTCTACAAGCCTTAGAACGATGGGTTGAATCAGTAGACGCATTGAATATAGCTAAGGACTTGAACCCGAGGAATCCTGATATCTGGGTAAAGCTAGGAGAAGCTGATTATTATAGAAGTCTATACCAAGACGCTGCTAGAAGCTTCCTTCGGGCTCTTAGGATGGAACCGAATCACAAGGAAGCCTTGTTCTATTTGGGTCGTTGCATGGAATATCGTGGAAATCAAAACCATGCATTGAGGATTTATCGAAAACTACTCAATCTTAATCCGGAAGATCCCGAAATGTTAGAGGAAATTGCAAAGTCATTTCATAGACTTGGTTCAACAGGGGAGGCGATGCGTGCAAAAAGTTTAGCAGCACAGCAGCGCCGAAGAATGGCAAATGGAAAAGTTTAATCAAGTGAGCAATTCATCAAGCTTGGGTAATATCTCTCCAGCTTTTCCAGATAGATGAAAATCTACTAGTCCAGTCAACAAAGTCTGTTCTATGTTAACTTCGATGATTATGCCTCCTCTTCTTTTTACAATAAGAGGGAAAGATGCAGCTGGTTGAACCAAAGCTGAAGTCCCAACTACAATACATACACTAGCTGTTTCTAGTTCCTCATACACTCGTTCTAATGTTCCACCATCAAGTGATTCTCCAAACCAGACCACATCTGGTCGCAGATGATTGCTACATTTAGGACAAGATGGTATACCTGATGCGGGGCTATCCAATCGACCACGATAGTCGCATGAAGTGCATTTCAAAGCCCAGATATCACCATGCACTTCAAGTACATTTATTGATCCAGCTCTAACATGTAACCCATCCACATTCTGCGTGATCAGTGTTTTGAGAATGTCGTTCCGTTCCCATTTAGCTAATGTGACATGTGCAGGATTCGGATCACATTCACCGATTAGTCTTTGTCTCCACGCATACCATTCCCAGACAAGAGAAGGATTTCTAGCAAAGGCTGAAGGGGTTGCTAGCTCCATTGCATCATAGTTACGCCACAGACCATCCTCACCTCTAAATGTAGGGACATTCGATTCCTTGGAAATCCCAGCACCTGTGAGGGCTACAAGATACTCAGATTCACTGATTACCTTAGCAGCTTCTTTTAGAGAGCTCTGATTCAATATGAAACCCCAAATTCACTTTGCGTTTCTCTTTCTTAAGCCTGACTCCTCAAATTGACACACAAGTCTCAGTCACGCCATTATGCTTATTAGGTCAGAAGACACAAGAAGATTCACTATTGTGAACAACTAGGGGAAGAATTATGTCCGCCAGTGGCGCCAAGAAAGAAAAACAGGTGAAGAGAAGAACTTGGATGATGCCTCAAGAGGTAGAGGTCTGGTATGTTCTTCCTGCAATCAGACGAGAACTCGCCAAAGTCATGAAGACAAGAGTCATTCAAAGAGTAAATGAAGATGGCGAAAAAGTGGATCACAAGATCACTCAGAAAGAGATTGCAAGAATGCTTGGTGTGACTGAACCAGCTATAACGCAGTACTTGTTAAAGAAAAAAGGGAGACGCTCTCGCGGGGATCAAGTAGTCATCCCAGACAAGATCTTGAAGGAGATAGCAAAGTCAGCAGATGAGATGATAGCTGAATTTGAAAAAGCTAGAGTTAACGAAGACGAAGAAATCTTCGAGGTCATGACTAGAGAAATAAACCACATCATAAAGGTGATGCGGGATGAAAAGGTAATGTGTGATATTCACAGAGAGTTCTGTGTTCATGTGCAAGACCCCTGCGACGCGTGCAGCACCAAATGATCTATTGAGCGAGCCAGTAGAAGGTTTTATTCGGGATTGAAACACACGTGAAAATCAATTAAAAGGTGTTGTCAATTGACAGGGGAAATCAAAGTAAACATTGAGGATTCTTACGCAACAATTACAATCTCACGTCCGGACAAATTAAATTCAGTAACAAAAGAGATGCTAATCGATTTCAACGAACAAGTCTCACAGATTGCCAACAACCCAAATATCAGGGTGATAATATTCACTGGGGAGGGTGACCGGGCATTCAGCGCAGGTTTCGATATTGAAATGGTTTTAGGGTTACAGGATGATGAGATCGCTGATTTCTTTAAGCTCTTAGAACGTACAATGCGTCTTATTCGAGAGAATCGGACCTGTATAACAATTGCATCGGTTAATGGATACGCAATCGGTTTTGGTGCGATGGTCTTGGTTGCTTGCGATTTCAGAATATTCTCCGAAACAGCGGTATTCAGATTCCCAGAAGTGGAACTCGGAATATTTCCAGGTGCTGGAGCTTCATCTAATCTCTTGGCCCTTGTTGGTCCAGCTAGAGCAAAGGACATAATTCTGACTACCAGAAAAGTATCTGCACAAGAAGCGCTACAAATTGGTCTTGCAGATATGGTTGTCAAGCAAGAAGATCTGCGGAAATACACAATGGATTTTGTTGAACAACTACTCAATAAAGATCCTAAAATCCTAGTAAGAACAAAGACACTCATTGATGGAATGACAGGAAAAGACGTTATAGAAGCAGATGAACTTGAAACAGCTTATTTAGATGAATGGCTCCGTGAGAGAGAAGGCAAGGCATAGCTGGAAGTCAGACACACACGTTTAAATTGAGAGAAAGTTGTCATCAGAAACCCTGTACACAAGGAGATGGATAGAATGACAAAAACAGCCGTTATCGCAATCGGCGGAAATTCACTAATCAAAGATAAAGCACACAAGACGGTTCCAGACCAGTATGCCGCCACAGCAGAAACATGTAAGCATATTGCAGAGATGATTCAACAAGGTTGGAATGTGGTGATTACTTCGGGGAATGGTCCACAAGTCGGTTTCATCTTGAGACGGTCTGAATTAGCGGAACACGAACTTCACCCAGTGCCATTAGATTACTGTGGAGCTGATACTCAGGGTGCAATCGGATATATGATACAGAGAGCATTGTATAATGAGTTTCATAAACGTGGAATGAACAGACACGTTGCATCCCTTGTGACTCAGGTTAGAGTTTCAAAAGATGATCCTGCATTTGAGAATCCTGCTAAGCCCATTGGTTCATTTATGGAAGAGAAAGATGCCAAGAAGAAGATTGAGGAAGGATGGCAAATGAAAGAGGATTCAGGAAGAGGATGGCGTCGAGTAGTCCCTTCGCCTATTCCTAAAGAAATTATAGAGCTCCCAGGAATCAAAGCTCTATTGAATGACAACATTGTCGTCTACGCAGTCGGAGGTGGAGGGATTCCAGTTGTGGCAAATGAGGCAGGTGAACTCGAAGGTATTGCCGCTGTGATTGACAAGGATAGAGCTTCGAGCTTGTTGGCTACGGACCTTAATGCTGATGTCCTTCTCATATCTACCGCTGTCGAGAAAGTCTATCTGAATTTTGGGAAGGAGAATCAGGAAGCTATTGACAAGATGGACCATATCCAAGCACAACGCTATATCGAGGAGGGGCATTTTGCTCCCGGTTCTATGTTGCCAAAGATTGAGGCGTGTGTTCAGTTCATTAAAAATGGTGGAGAGATGGCAATAATCACGGATCCACCTAACATCAATCGTGCATTGAAGGGAGAAACTGGAACAAGAATTGTTGCGGGATTTGCAGTGCCTCCACCACCTGAGAGACGACCATAACCGCTAGATTAATCGTGGACCGATACACACAAGCTTTCGATGAAAGATGACACATGAACAGGTTATCACAGATAATGCACCGAAAGCCATTGGTCCATACTCACAAGGTGTCAAGGCGAATGGATTTGTCTTCTGCTCAGGACAGATCCCGGCGGTTCCCGCAACAGGAGAACTAGTGACTGGTTCAATAACTGAACAAACTCGACAGTCGCTGGCTAATGTCAAGGGAGTAGTCGAAGCGGCAGGCTCATCCATGGATAAGATTGTGAAATGTACTGTATTCTTGAAAAACATGGATGACTTCTCAGAAATGAACACAGAGTATGCTAAGTGGTTTACCCGTGCACCTCCAGCTAGAGCTGCAGTCGAAGTCGCTAGACTCCCAAAAGATGTACTAGTAGAAATAGAAGCCATTGCACTCTTATAATTCGATAAAATTGTCCATGCGTAGGGGAATTGTAGCTCAACAGGAAATTCCTCTATCAAGAGATATCGGGAGAGGCGTATTTGAGATTCAGAGTGTCTGAGGTATAGAAAACATATTTATCATGGACCGACTAGTTTGCTGGTGCATATCGCCAAAGGTGCAAACTATGAGTTCAACGAACACGAAACTTATCGGAGTAGTTTTGGTAGTCATTCTTCTTGCTGGTGGAATAATGGCGGCTTTAGTTCTATTTCAGCCACAGACCACTGAACCTGAGGAACCACAAGTTCTGGTGATTGGAAGTGATGGAACAAAACTAAATGTTACACTGTCAGACATGCTGGAAATGTCAGCCATCACAAGAAATGGGTCCTACCAGAATTCGTATGGCAATATCCGGGGATATGGACTTTACACTGGAGCAAATATATCGGCATTCATCGACCTCGTTGGAGGAATGACCGAGGATGATACAGTCAAAATCACGGCATCAGATGGCTATAGCCAGATCTTCGAGAGGAGCAAAGTCTATCCCAACCAGAGTGTCTGGGACATTCAAGGTGACATGGTTCTGGCGTATGAATACAACAATACAAGAGTTCCTGATTATGATGAGGGTTTTAGAGTTGCGTTCTTGCCGCCTGATGGTTTGTATTCGAATGCAGATGCAAATGCAACGACTAATCCAAATCCATCTGGAGCTGGACCTCAGTGGGTTTCGAATGTCGTGAAAATTCAGGTAATTCCTCCAGAACCTGAGATTTTAGTATTGAGTTATCAAGACACGTCCCTCTCATTTACAATGACTGATTTAAAGGAGCTACCTTCAGTGAATGGAGAGGGGGGTTATAGAAGAACAACAGGAACAATCAATGGACCCTATAACATCACGGGTGTTGCATTCAGTACACTTCTAGGACTTCTTCCTGCCTTACCTTCTAACTATACATTGAATGTGATAGCAGGTGATAACTGGGAAACAAACTACACAAAGGCCATGGTTGATGGCAACCTTAGTGGTTATAATTCAACTGGCTACCCATTGGAGTCCATTCAATCAACCATGGTTCTAGCTTATGAGATTGATGGAAGTCCAATCACTACGGGTGAGGGGCCATTACGAATAGCCTTCATCAATGAGGATGGAAATCTGACAGATGGTTCTCTATGGGCGAAGTATGTTGTTAGTATCACTGTCTTAGATGAGCCTTCAGCAGCTTTCCTACTGGGAGAAATAACAAATCCATCTTCAGTTCTGTTTGTTCAAGAAATCTCTACTGTTGTAACAAAGTGTGTTTGATACACAAACCGCTCAGAATGAGACTACAAGAGTTCTGAGCGGCTTAATTATCTCTCCTTCAGAGTTTCATGTGTAAATATGCGGTCAGAGTAAGCTTTTTACCTACTCAATCGTGCGCTCGATTCAGAAATCTCTGGAGTATTGACAATTGGACCAAGTCTGTTCTGATACTGGAGAAGTGGAAGTCCTTGTTGAACAGGCATCTTCATTGATTAAGAAACAACTTTTCAGTGAAGCAGTGAACACTCTTCAAAAAGGACTATCTGTAGATCCAAAAAACGTTCGTGCATGGGAAAATTTAGTCACATGCAATTTAGAACTTGGCAAACCAAAGAGAGCAATTGAGGCTCTCAACAGTCTACTAAAAATAGAACCCACATCTTCTGCCAATTGGGGGGACAAGGGATTCATTCATCTATTGTTGAATGAGAATACAGAGGGTATCGGGGCTTTGAAACAAAGCTTGAAACTTGAACCTCGAGATGTACGAAAGTGGGAATTACTCGCAACTGCATTAATCTCTGAAGAAATGTGGGATGATGCAATCGATGCTTTAGAGAAGTCTTTGGATCTAAACCCATCATCTGCGATTTCTTGGTACAACCTGGCTGTATGTTATTTGTACTTCGAGAACTTTTCCTCCGCTCTCGAGGCAGCAGAATATGCAATCTCAATTGATCCATCTCTTGGGGAACTCGCTGATGTGTGGATGGACCTAATCGATGATGACTTCATTGAAGAAGATTATCCATTAGTCAAGGGGATTGCAGCCTCATAATTATTGATTTCATCTAGCTTGATTCTGCATCAGGTAGAATCTTGGCAAGCTCTTCCTGAATAGATTTTACAGATTTGTTTATCTTGAATGATTCAGCCGTAGCCTGAGCTTGTTTTAATGCTTCAATAATTCGTTTCTCTTCAAGGTCACGCTCTGTTTCATCCTCAATGTCTTTCAAAGCAGCAATCTTCTTCGGGATAACACTAAGAAGTCCATCGATTGCTTCTTGCGCTTCTTCTTTAGAAGTAAATGAGGTTTCTTGCTCTGATTCATATGAGGTCACAATCCTGTCAATTTGAGAATAGAGTCGCTTATACTCATCGAGAGCACCGGATAGAATCTTTTCTACTTCTCCTTCTGGTTCAGCTTTCTCAAGCGCATCTTCAAGCTTTTGCATGGCGTTTTCGAGGAATTCTTTTCTTTCCGGAAGTTTGGTACGTCTACGTTCCATCCAACGCCATTCATTTGAAATCTGACGTGTAACAGCTAGTGCCTGATTGATAGTTTCTCGAAACTTATCAAATTTAGACATAGCCTCATTCAAATCGTTTTCAAGGTTTTCAACAACATGAGTTAATTGATAACTTAGCATATCACTAGCTTGAGCTTCAGCCAATACACGACTTTCCTTGATAATTCGCCCAGCTGAGCTCCATAGTCGTTCAATCTCTTCGGGATCACGGTCCGTCCTTTTGCGAACCTCGAGTTCTTCGGACAATTGCTTAATCTCATGGCTAATTGTCTGTAGCTCCTGAATCTTTGCTTTTAGAAGCGCTTTACCAAGTCTTGAATTCAATTCATCAGTGAGGTGTTGTCGTTCTTCTGGAACTTCTATGAGTGCATGTGTGTTGTCAATAAGAAGCTGCAATGCATTCTCATATGCCAAGACCGCTTCATGAAAAAGACCCTCTTGATAATGTTGATCTGCTTTCTTCTCAAGCACCAAAGCATCCTCAAGAACATCATACGGAGATGTCTTCAGTAGGCTCTCAGTGAAAACCGGAGGTGACTCAGTACAGATATCTAATGGTCTACCAGACATTGATAGACGAATAATGGTAACTCCATCTTGAGTAGCTATATAGAGAAGGTCATGATCTGCATTAACCCATTCAATCTTCTGACCATTAAGCAAAATCTCACCGAGTTCTTCGCCGCGTTTCAAATCCCAGATAGTCAAACTTCCAGCCGTGGTTGCAGCTATAAGGTAATAGCTACTTGCCCACATAGAAGAAATAGGATTTGATTTCTTAGACTCGAGCGTCCTGACCAAACCCCATTCAACACGGTCATACACTGCAATTTCGCCAGTTGAATTGCCAACCAAGACAAACTCAGAGTTCCCAGACAATACTCCGCCTTTTCCTTTTTTGTCCAATCGAGCTAACTCAGATGGTGCGGAACCAGGGTCTTTCAGCCAGACTCGAGGCTCTTCTTTCTTGGTACTTGTGCAGATAATTTTATCATCCGTCCACAGGCTTGTTATATCTGACTTATGAAGTTGCCAACTCGATGTTTCATGTGTATCTTTCTGGATTGATACTAACCTTCCATCTCTAGCTCCAACATAGAAGTACTCGCCATAAAGCGCAGAGGTAAGGGCCTGATAACTGAGTTCAAACCACCCAGTCATTCCCCAAGTATCCTTCTTCCAAACATACACTCGATGTTCGCAGGTAGCAAACACTTGTGTATCATCAACATCAACAACAAGTGGGGGGGTATCCGTTTCGCCCAACTCTGCGGCCAACTGCCAGTTATCCTTTGCCCAAACTCGTACGTGCTGATCTCGGCAAGCAACATACAGAAAGTCTTCATCATACGTAAGGTCAGCTGCAGGAACTTCTAACTCTGTTACAATTTCATGATTGAGAAGAAGCGCGTCCTTGCCTTTTTCCATAATTTCTCCCCATGAGATTCAGCAGGTTATATTCAATGTTTTTAGAGTGCTTAAGGGTGTTTCTTTCTGGGTTATAATGGCTCGAAATGGGCGTAAATAGCATTTTTCGGACTATCAATACATAGTAAAATCGTTGAAAAGGGAGGACCCACACAGAAAGAACTTAAGACATCCACCACGAAAAATAGCCATACCAGACGGAGGCAGGCATCTTGGATACCAGCGGATGGAGACGAGAATTAGACAAACTCGCTGAACTAAAAGGAATCCTAGTTTCAGTCAATCCTGCGATGGAGGAACAGGCGGACAGACAGGTCCGGCAACTCTATGATATCTTCGCAAATTTGACCAAGTTGGAGAATGATGTTGCGACTGCAGGGTTTATGAAAAAGAGGAAAGTTCAAGCTCAGGCTGATAAGACTGCAAATGATTTAGAAACTGATTTCATGAGAGTCACTCGTGACTTTGCAGAGTACTTCAGAAAGGAGCATAAAGACACGCTAGCTATCACACCAAAAATTCAGTCAATCAAACCAGCTGAGGTTAAGGGACTCACTACTTTAAACTTCCCAGGTATTGGGGCGGGTGATCTCAAAGATTTTGAGAAACTTCATGAGTTCGCTAAGGCATTCTCGAAGCTCTATTTGGTTATTCATGAAGATGTAGCTAGGGAAGTAAAATCAACTCTGGATGAGAATAAAACCACTGTTGATACATATGAAAGACATATCTCTATAGACAAGAGTGAGGTGTCTACGACCGTTTCAAATGATGATGTCGTTGGATTATCACTCAGAGATTTGATTATTTTGAATGATAAACTTCAAGCGGACAGAGAGTTTCTCGATGGAAGAAAGGATGAAGTAAGCAGACTTCTTGGTTCATCTCTTGTTGGTTCAGTTGAATCATTACAAGCCTCTGTCGAAACTGCTGCTAAGCTGGGACTTGAGTTGCCAATGGAGCTCTCTAAAGAGCTCAGATTGATTGCGAGAGACGCTTCTAAGGCTAGCACTCTTACAGAATTGATTGCGCTTGAAAACCAGCTTCATACTGCGCAGGTTAAGGTTGCAAATGCGCTCCGTGATAAAATTGTTAATATAAAACATGAAGTAACAACCAAGATTGTTGAAGGTGGTATCCCAACAACTGCGGATGTGATTCCAACTCCGCCGAATGTTAGTATAGAAGGCGATGAAGCAACTCCTCTTCTATCCAGTTATCAAAGGATGTTAGAGTGGGAAGGTCAAGTCAGGATTGCCCTTAGAGAACGCCTCTTCGAATTGCTTGATGATGTTGAAAAAGCAACAGAGGCGTCTGAAGATGCAGGCATAACTGATGTCGTGGCGGTACGCCAATTCATTGCAGACTCGAAGAAGAAACTGAAAGAGGCTGATATTGATGAAATGGTGAGAATCTACCTCAAGGCAAAATCAATGGATGAGGAATATCGTAAGAACATTACAGAAAACATCCGTAGCTATTTAGCAAGGTTCAATGAACTCGCGACATCTGCTGACAGGGTTCTTGACCATGCTCAATTAAGTAAGAAAGCACCAAAAGTTGAAGATCTTGATGGTGGTATTGTCTATCTACTTGGTTCACTAGGAAGTCTGCGAGGAGCTGTGGAGAGTGGAGTAGCAACATTCAGAGAAGCTTGTCAACAGGAGATTGATGCTATCGTTCATGACCTCCAGACTGTCAAACCAGCGTATGCTGAGATTTTCATGCCTATAATCGTAGAGTTAGATGAAGGCTCAACTAGAATCCAAGATTTGGATGACTTCTCCGAAATTAAATCCGAGATGCGTTCGATAAAAGATGGTATTCTTGTTAAGGCGCAGGATGCTCTTGAGAATCTAAGGTACAGACTCGGTGTCAAAATCAGACTTGCTGCAGCCAAATTGATGGGAGCAGGTGTTGAAATTCCACCCGAGGCGCAAGAGGCCATTACTGAATTGAATAGTGTTGCAGTCGCGGCAGACAATGTGTTTAGCCTACCAGCGATAGCCAGGAAGATGGTTGAGATAT
>JBHLRC010000056.1:0-19650 GCA_048882965.1 Candidatus Thorarchaeota archaeon | reverse complement strand
TCTATTTCCCACGAAATCTTGTGAGACATCGATGTCCCTGATGTGTTATAGACTCCTGCAAAGTCAAGTGTATAATTGAATCCAGTCAGCGGAATTCCATAGGCATCAGTAATTGTGAAAATGAAAGTAACATTGTATTGATTTTGAACTGGACTCGGATTAACGGATAGATCGAAGCTGGCATATCCCTTTACAAATAGCTCTAGAGAAAGATCCTGTGATGATAGATAGCTATGCGAAATTCCAAGAGTCACGTTGTACTGTCCCAGTGGAAGTCCAGCTGTCGAGACTTGCCTCGTGTAGACGCCAACAAGTCCTTCTGTTAATGTATACATACTACCATGAATAGTCGCTGTTACCTGCGCCCCTGAGATCGAGTAGCCTGCTAAATCTTCAACAATCACTGTGAAGTTGATTTCATTGCCTTGTAGGTATACTGATTGATCCAAAGGTGAGAGTACGATTGAAGATGGATTTCCAATGACATCTACCCAGACAATAAACTCACTATGAGCCAGGAATGGCCCGTCTATTGTTATATTGAGCTGATACGTGCCAGGATAAAGATTAGGTTGGAACTCCCATGAAAACTCATAGAAGTAAGGTGTTCCCGATGTGGCGAAGGTTCCAGCAAAAACGCAGCTATAATCGTATTCATACAGTGGGTTTCCATATATGTCAACAACCGTGAAATCGAATGTTGTATTTTCATGGTTTAATACAATATCAGGAATAAAGACATCAACAACTGCTTGTCCGTTGACTTTCAACACATTATAGGAATCACTTGGAAAGAGGTAGGTGTGTTCCACAAGAATAAGAAGTGAATAATTCGCTGGTGCATATCCAGTAGTGTCCAACTCTGTTGAATATGTACCATCACCATTTGGTGTGAAGAGGATGCTTTCAGGGCTCAGCATGGTTACTGTCGCATCGACAACCGGAGCTCCCTGCCAATCCATAATGGTGACAGTCAACCAAGTTAAGTTTCCTTGATTCAACACCCATCCCATTGAAGACTCCACCAAAATATCTGAGGGGGAATAAACGAATAGATCGTGAGCATCAGCCCTTGGCTCTCCGAAGGTAGCTCCAACATACACAGTAAAGCTATGCTGACCAATGCTTAATGATGCATTCAATTCAACCCTGAACTCAGCCCCTTCAATGTGTGTTGTGGTGTAATTTACTCCACCAAGCTCTACTTCAGCCCATGCTCCTACTGGCGTTACACCATACGAGTCGTAGACGAAAACTGAAACAGTGAAATTCTTTCCGCCCTCCACAGATGATTCGTAACCGATTGCTGGTGCTAGGGTTCCGGTCACTGCCATGTAATACTGACCAAACTCGGTGCTTTCAACATATGGATGCTGGATAATGATTTCGGCTGTGTAGTTTCCAACTGGCATTGCAGCAACACTATCTAATAGGTATCTGCCAGGTTCAATTTCCACCAGTATGAATTCCATAACCCCAAAGTCAATCGAAACACTTGCACTATCAAGTGGGTTTCCAAATGGATCTGTTATGTTTATCCATGTTGTGAAGAACTGGTCCTGTACAACCTGAGATGGAGAACTTCGAAGTATTACCAAAGTGTCAACCACTACCGAAATAGCCTTTGAGTGACTAGCCCCGCTAGTGGCATACTCATGATTAGCTGAAGCATATACCGTGTAGCTTCCAGGTGCAAGATTGATTCCTGTGACAGAGGTGTAGTATGAGCCGCCTACATATGATACAGGATAATCCACACCATCAAGTGTCACATTGACATCTGCATCCGTGACCTTTGCACCTAAGCTGTCTGTAATAGTGATGTTGATGTCAAAGTCATTTCCCTGCAACACCACAGACTCAGTGAACAATGAGATGCTCAATGGGGACTCGACTCTCAATGCATTCTCGAATTCCTGCCCTACTCTGTCATAATAGTCGTGATTGACAGAGAGTGACAAGTTTGCTAATCCCATCGGCCAATTCGGAGCAACAGTCGTTGTATACAGGCCAAATAAACCATCATAGACCATACCCATTGTCTGCTCAGATGTACCTCCTCCGAATCGATATGAGGCAACAAGAGAAACTGATGCATCACTTACTGGATTACCATATACGTTTAGGACTGTTGCATTTGCCCATAAGCTGCTGCCCTGAAGTGTTACATTTGATTCGAGGTCGAAAGTGACATCAAGCATGTATAGAAGGTCAATATTACGGATTGTTGCTAGTGGGTATCGTGAGTCGAATATTGGGAATGCTACAATGTCCTCTCCTGCCCCAACATCCACATTCCCAATAGGCGCCATGTTGAATGCTATGCCTGGATTAGATCTGTAGTCAATCGTTCCGCCAAAGCTAATTGCCGTTAGAAGGTCGTCGGAAGTGGAAATGACAAATTCATCCTCACCATCCCCATCGAAATCTAGTACAATGCCACTTCTGGGGAAAGCATCACTCACATAAACAGTCCATGATTGATCTGCTGTAGTTGACAGTTCATAAAGTGATAAGTTACCACTCGCATCGAGAGCTGACAACTCATCGACACCATCATTATCAACATCGTGAGGTAAGGTTACCCTGATATGTTGACCTGTAAATGTGTAACTAGGCCAATCACCAACAATCACTGTGTTTTTATCTACTAGACAGACATAATTCGTTGGTACATCAACCAACCAACTTCGATAGACCACTAGTAGTTGATTGCTTGAGTGTGTTGAATTCCTGTATACCTGAATGCTAATTGGCTCGTCATAAGATGTTGCTCCTGGAGATGTATAATTTAGGGTTTTCAAATAGGTGACATTTCTGAGATGGTATAGATAGACTGCATTATCATACCTCAATATAGCTAGCTGAGGCTCAGAACCGAACAGCTTGATCGGAACATAATCCACTACTGGAATTGTTTCCTTCAGAGCCACATCAGTCCAAGTACTAAAACCATCATCTGCTCTAATGAGGAACAGACCAGTACTGTTCTGACCAACATAAGCTAGCTCGTCGATTTTGTCTCCATCATCGTCCACAATAATCATACCATGTGATGATTTTGTGGGATAGAGATTATACGAAACATTTTTCCACGACGTGAATGTGTCACCATTGAAAGCCCATATTTTGACATGAGTGTAGTTGCTGCTGATTAGAATGGGATCCAGCACGTTATCACCATCAAACATCCCTGTGTAGACCTCGAATGTTTCGTCTGTTGCATATTCCGCAAGTTCGAACTCACCAAGCTTTGTGATGTCGGTGCTGAAGACTCTCAGTGTAGTAGTTTTCAGTTCTATATCCGAAACAACACTGTATATGCGACTATCTCCAAGTGAATTATTACCAATTGCAAGAATATGTCTTTGAGCCTCGTCGAACGTGACATTATAACGGACACCAGATGCGAGGTGGCCCTCGACTGTCATGATATGGGGATCGGTGAAGTTACCATACGAGAATGAATTCAGATATGGGTCTACGACTTCAATGTAATACTCATAGTTTCCAGCCTGTAAGTCTGTTTGAAAGAAGATGAATTTCCCGTTTTGTGCCTCAGTCATATCATTCTCTAGATAACCACCTACAGCTAAATCTGCTGGACGAATGTAGACTTTGGCTTCCTTTACATACACCTCATCAGTAGCTGTAAGTTCTACCTTGAGATAGGGATCATAAATTGTTGGATGTGTTGGGTAGAGAGGATCAAGAGTCACTTGAGGCGGTTCTGTATCACTAAGGAGGACATTGATTTGCATATAGAGTGTAATTGCGTCACTTCTTCCATCATTATTGATATCATACGAAAGAACTTGTTCAAAGGGTCCTGGAAGTCGTGGATCTTCATAGCCAGTTTCACCATTACTACCTCTCACCAAGACAAATTGACCCCTTGGCCCTTCTAGGATTACATCAGTAAGATAATCTGAATCAAAGAAGTCAGTCGCGAATCCGCGTGAGGACATACTCACACATTCTTCCTGTGAAACCTTCAGCATACGTCCATCGTTTCCGTTTACGAAAATTACAGGGGACCTCAGATTGGAAACTATAACCAGATCATCCTGTGTGTCCATATTGAACTTCCCTTTCTTCACATAGAATTCTCCCTGATTCTTAGCCTCCCTTAATTCAAACCTCAGAGTGAGATTTGCGTTTATTCCCGCCAGAACACTCTCTTGGCCATTTACGTCGAACATTGTTACAGCAAGATTGTCGAAGTCACTACCGTACTCAAATGATATCATGTCATAACCCTGAATATGTAAAGCTGACTCGATAGGAAGCAGATTGATAGATGTACCATCACCGTATATTGTGTCGACTACAACCTTGCTCATAGAAGTCCATGGGTCTGTAAGCCACATGACTGCAATCTCATCGCCGGCCGCACCTGAGAAGTTTCCTACACACGCCTTTACTATCTCTTCTGTGGTAAATGGTATCTGAGGAAAGACGCCTATTATAGTATCACTACTAAGGTCTTTCGTAATTAATCGAATCATACTGTATACACCTACATCAATCAAAGTGTCACCATTGAAGTCCCCAACTATGATCTCCATTGGATCAGGAATAGAATCATAATTGTATTCGGCTACTGAGCCACCTCCATCAAAATCCACAACTACAAGGTTTGTGTTCGTGAGATTTGCCATCATGAACAGAAACTCAGTATGCCCGTCCAAATCAATATCTGCGCCAATTAGTGTGTTGAAGAATGGATTCCCAATACCAATATTCACTGAGGCATCAACCAGGTTCACTGGATCTTTGAAACGAAGTGTATCATTGAAAATCCATACAATTCCTCTACCATAAGTCGTGTTTCCTGCTGCAATCGAGTTGACATAGTAAGGCAAGTTGACACCTATCAGATTCGAGCTAGTTTCATATCGCTTATCTACCTCACCGGTTGAATTTGCATAAGGGTGAATTGTGCTATCTGAAACATACATGGGCATGAACAGCAAAATCACAATAACAAGCGGCAATCCTATTTGGAGCAACTCTTTCTGATTCCTAGTGATAGGTTTTGTAGTCGGTTTGAAGCTGCTCATTGTTCGATTTTTCGTCATTTCAATCACATCAAGTAGATTGGCGATATTCGATGGTCGAGTGTATCTGATGTATAACTCAAATACGGTGTTTTACAATTCAATAGGCTGTTTAATTTATTTTAGACTATGCTGCATGTAGAATGTCGAAAAATGAAGAATAGACTAGAACATTCTAGAAACAGGTCCACTTGCTGAATCCTTCACTGTTAAATGACATACTCTCTTGATTTGACGCACAGGCGATTTCCATGAAACCAACTGTAGTCGTGGTAGACAGTATTTCTTTTGATAGCGCAATTGACCACATTGATGGTTTTGACAACCTCAATACATCGGAGAAAAGGACCATTATCAAAGTTGGAATCTACAATCAAAAAACAGGGATTTGCACTACTGTGAAGACCCTGAAATCAATCATTAATTCGTTTGATAAGACACCAGAGATTTTGGTGACAGAGTCTGATAGTGGGGCTGGACCTGCATTGAAACGATTAGAGATATGGAAAGACTGCTATAATGAACGAGTGGTTCCATTCAATCTTTCAGATGATAAGGATACAAAGAATGTTGAAATCGCTGGCGAGAGTGTTCCATTTCCCAAAATATTCTCTCAGCCAAAGACCTTCATCAGTACACATGTTCCCAGAAGGTATGAAAATGCTGGTCTTGAAGATTTAATGAACCTTGGATTTGTCATCAAGAATCTACTTGGCATGATTCCTGATGTGAAGAAGCGTAGATTTCACAAACATCTCGCTATTGCTTTGCTTGATATCTACGAAGCAATTGGTGGGATTGATCTTGCAGTACTGGATGCCACAAAAATATACCTTGGAAAAAGAAAAAAGAGGATTACAGTTTCACCCAATCTTCTCATAGTAGGAACAGATGCTTTTGCTGTGGAGGCTGTTGGAGGTTATCTTGTAGGTTTTGAACCAGAAGCAATGCCGGTCTTACAGGAAGCCAAACGGAGAGGTTTGGGCGAGATCAATCTTGATAGGATTCATATTATTGGTGATTTGGATTCGCAGCGAACCATAATTGCAAAAACATTCAAGGATTTAGCTTAGCACTATCAGAATTCGAAAACACAATTTAATCAAAATGCAAGATGGGATTCGATTCGGTGTGTTGTATCGCACTGACCATTTTGAGCCAGTACGAAATCGCGTGGTAGGAGGGAGATTGAAGATTTTCTAAGAAATCGACGAATCGAATCCTGCCTCTTGGGAGACTTATTGCTTTATTAAATATTTCCTAGTGACATAGGAAAAATAAACCGTGCAAATGCTCTCTAAGTTTTTGAAAATAGTGTCCACTAATGTGAGGGTTATGCCCCTTCTAGGGCTAGTATCCCCACTCCTGACCTTGCCTCTGGCGGTACCAGCGGTTCCCCTTCTTTGTAAGTGAGTAGGAACCCTGAACCTCTGTGAGTAGCCCCATCTCAACCATGTTCCGTAAAACACCGAAGAGCTTGTCATCTGAGGCACCTGTGGCAGACTTGAGCATTGAAAATGTCATCTTCCCATTCCTCTTGATATGCTGGGCGATGTCATACTTTCCAACAGCTCGGGATTCAGTGCGGACGATGATGTGTCCACAGTTTGTGCAAAGAAGGTCTCCTTTGTGATCATCTCTAGCGACTTCCTTGCTACCACATATTGGGCAGGTCGTCTTTGCGAATCTTAGTGAACGTCTGTGTGACATGTTTCCGACCGAGTTGTCCTCCGATGATGTCTTGATAAAACTAACGACTTCACTGTTATTTCTCAGTCACAAGGTCTCTGAAGAATGCCTCATAATCAATCTCGAAAGGTACTCTGAATCCGAGTCGAACTCTCTTTCCTGCTGAGTCTATCTCAATGTATCCTTTATTCTGGAGCTCGCGAAGGTCTTCCATCACACCTCTCAAGCTCTTCTTCCGAAACTCACGTACTCTATCAAAGGTAACCCATCCTCCCTCTTGATATGCCAAGGTGATTACAATAAGTAGTGTGGCCGCCAGTCTGTCTGGAAGCATCGAGTCTTCCTGTTTCAACTTCGTATCAAGGGCGGTATCAATATAGAATACGCCATTCACTGGGTTATGTTTGATTGTGAGTCCAACTGGTTCAAGTCTTTTGTGCAACTCTCCTAATCTTCTGAATAAGATCTCTCTTCCTAAATCTTCAGGGAGTCCAAGAGCATCTAGCATGTCATCTACTCCAGCACCGATTGGGTCTCCTGACCGAGTAAGGAGCTTCATGAGGATGGCATATTCATTCATTGTTGTCAACACTCATCATCTTTCGTGAATTGTTTAAAGTCTGAGGGTTTCTGTTGACCTGCTCGAGGAAAAGCGCCATGTGCATAACTCTAGCTAAGAAGATATTCAAACATCCGTCTGACAAATAATTCGTTATCACCTTTGTCAATGACACCGAACCCTGGAAATGTAGAACCCTTATCACCAATGAATCCTGAATCAGCAAGTACAATCACTTTCCCTCTAATTATATCATGTTCTTCATTCTGGCCGTTGATAACCAGCCCAAACACTCTTTTCTCTTTTTGAGGTTCGTTCTCCGAGGACCATCTACCAACCATAGAGTCTGGAAGAAAAATGAACGGTGTACCACTATCTGATTCAATGCGACATGTTGTATTGGTTACAATGGTAGCAATTGGCTGTTCTCCTTCCTTACCTGTAATAATCACATGGTCAGTTAGACAATCCTTCTCAATATGTGTGTATACTCCTCTCTCTCCACTCCAATATCCTCCAATTAGTGAAATCCCCAACTTACTTGTCAATACATTATCCTGCATTTCAAATGGATTATGATTCGACATTATCAGGAGACTGTGATCTTTATGTTGAATGAATTCGATGACTACTTCCAATTCTTCTTCTGTGAAATCTTTAATGCGGGATAGAATTACCAAGCATGATACATTACTCAGGCTCTCCCTTGTTATATCTCCAATTACAATCTCATGATTTTGTAGTATCTCAAGAAATCGTGAAAGGCGTTTCATATATGCCGGATTTGGAACTCTCTGTTGACCAAATGCATTGAAGTAGAACTCCTCGAAATGACCAAATATCTGCAGACAGCTTTTGTCTAATAGTACTGATTTTTTCATTCCGTACCCAATCCTGATTCTTTCAAACGTAACACCAATATAATCTCTAGCTCTAGCATAATCTGTTGGTGCCTGGGACTTGGAGTTCACAAAAGAATATGTCAAGAATGAACGTATAATCACCCTACTGGTGATTGTCATTTTCTTCTGCATGTTCCCATTTTTCTACATAAGTGAAGCAATACCTCGCATCCAGATTATAATTATTCACGCCTTGCCAGCAACGATAGCGGCACTTGTTGAATTCTTACTACTGTGGCATAACGAGAATCCCCGAAATCTTAACTCTATTATATCTCCCTTATTTCTAGCCTTTTTTCTTGTACTACAACCATTCTTTCCAGGAACCGGGATTCTATTCGTCATAAATGATACTTCGATACTTTATGCAGTCCAATTTTGGATAGTTCAAGGGGGATTCTTTGTGAGTTGGTTTACTGGAAGGATGATTGTCAGGCAAGTCTTCATCCTGACGCATACTAAACTTATTGTTGATTGAAATAAGTAGTCACATATTGTGACTTCATTCTGTGACCCTCACAAGTGGCTTCGCTATATATACTAAATCTGAGTAGTACTTCTTGTGAAATATCATGGCTCTAACAACCAACTCACGAACTAAATCTGTGCTGAAGAACAAGAAGGCAAAGGTCTCCACCTTTGCTCTGACCCACGCTTACACCTATCGGAGGTAATCAAATGGCTCTCGCTAAGATTCAAGGAACTCCCCGTGTCTGGAAGAAATCCAAGACTGTCATATCAACAGATGCTGTTGCTAGGAACTATTTTAGGAGATAGACCGAATGACAGAGGAAGTCATTGCAGATACTGTTGAGAAAGAGGATGCTCCAGTCGGTATCAAAACAGTACTTGCCCATCGTGACTTCTCACTGCTTTGGTCTGGACAACTTGTGTCAAATATTGGCACAGCAATTGCTACATTGGCACTGATGTTCTATGCGTATGACCTGACAGGTTCTACAATGGCTATGGCAATTCTTGCCATTGCTCAGACCCTGCCAATTGTTGCTTTTGCGGGTCCAATTGGTGTCTACATAGATCAATGGGACCGGAAGAAAATCATGGTGACCTCTGATCTCATCCGTGCAATAGCAATACTTCTTATTCCGCTCACACTCTACTTTCCCTCATCTCTTCCCACTATATATTGGGTTTACCTGCTCACCTTTCTCTATGCAACCGCTAATGCATGGTTCTTTCCCGCAAGGAGTGCATCAATTCCCAATCTTGTAGAAGGCGACGAGTTAGTCGCCGCCAACTCTCTCTCTCAGATGACTTTCCAGGTTGTTCAGTTAGTAGTCCCTCCTATTGGTGGTATTCTCGTTGCACTCCTTGCCCCTAACTACTTCATTGCATTTGCCATCAACTCTGCAACATTCATCTTCTCAGCATTTGCAATATATAGAATTGGTGCAAACCTCATCCCGAATCGGGAATCTGATAATATGGAATCGCTAGCCTCTCAAATCAAACAGGGAGCTCGTTATGTTGTAGGAAATGCAATTCTATCATTCCTGTTTGTATTTGCAATGCTCTTGGCAGTTTCATCCGGCATTCTTAATGCGTTATTCATGCCATATCTCGAAGGTGAAATTGGACTTGGCTCAGCTCAGGTCGGTTTAGTTCTGAGTGCTGGAGCTGCTTCTGGAGCTATGGCTGCAGTCTACTTTAGTCGCAAGCAGGAACTTGACAAACCACTCTATCTTGTTGCAGGAGCAGGACTCTTGGCTGGAGTCGCTGTTTTTGCCCTTGTCATTGCATTCGACATTGTGACTGTTATGTTCTCATGGGCAATGATTGGTGCTGTTGATGTTATTCTGAACATTCCACTCTCAGTTCTGTTGCAGGAGCTTGTCGAGGACGACCTTCGAGGTCGAGTCTTCTCTCTGCTAAACGTTGCATTCACAGCACTTCAGGTTGTCGGGATGGCAATTGGTGGAGTTTGGGCTGAAACAGTTGGTTCAACTGGTCCTCCAATGACAGCTGCAGCCCTCGCATTAACTGGTGTTTCATTACTAGGCTTTCTAGTTGTTGCCAAACTGAATCTTCATGCTTCCTTATCAAATGAAGTCAAGGAAGAGTCAGATATCTCACAAACATTAGTAGTTGAGGTTCCTGCTTGAGAAATCAAGCAGCCCTCTCTCTTTTTTCTCTAGGTCATATCGATTTCAGAAACTGATGGTCTCCAGATCTCCCTTGTTCCAGAATTATAGTGTAACCGACCTTTCGAAACAAGTATCACAACATATAGGAAATTTTTAAGAAATATATCGAACTCGTCATCCAGTACGACTTCATCAAAATTGATTCGTTTATTTTCTGGAATTGTTTCAAGAAAATTCTGAAGGTCCTCAATAAAGACTGAATCCTCAGTTTCAAGAGTAAATCCGTTAGGCAACGTGCTGGTTTTGGGGACTGGATCCTCAACAGGATCACGCGACATTGCATCAATAAGTGTCACAATCCTGTCAAGTGCATCACTCAATGAATCATGCCCAAGGTTCCCTATAACAACTGGATTCTTTGGGGTGAGAAGTTTTGCCAATGATTTCATGGGAAGTCCTTTCAACCTACTAACGTAAACCTCCGGTGTTGCAAGAATTCTAGCAAGATCCTGAACTCTGTTTACTTTGGTACTAAGAATCTCATTCAACATCTCATCTATATCGATACGGCTGTCAATCTTGGCCGCAAGTTCTTGAAGTTCCCTATAGGCTTGAGTCAACCTGAGTTCAAGTGGGTCAATCTCACCTGTACGAACTGCCTGCACCATGGTGAACACGCTTTCTGCCAGGCTTTCGTTTTCACTCATAGTTCCACTTCCTACTGTCCCTTAAACTGAGGGCTCTCGATTATGACAGATGGATCTACACCATTAGGAGCAACCACACCAAGGATTTTGTCAGCATGTTTCAGTAGATGCGTACTCTTTGCTGGTGTTAATAGAATAAATTGACTACGTCGCGATGCATCATGAAAGAGTCGGCTGACTAGTTCGGTATTTGTAGCATCAAGAAAGGTGTCAACTTCATCCATTATATAAACCGGAGCTGGATTGAATCGCTGTAAGGCTAGTATCAGTCCAATTGCGATCAGAGACCTCTCTCCACCAGAACCTGCACTGATATCTCCAAAGCCCTGGGTCTTGATTCTTGATTTGAACTCGACACCATATCGCCCATCTCGAAGTGCAAGTTCAAACCTAACACTTCCTGGGAACTGTACCCTTCCAAGAACCTCATTCACACCTCTTTCGACATTCCGGAGAGTTTCATTCATACCATTGTGATATTGTTCTTTGATGTTTTTCACAGCTGATTCTGCCTCATCAAGTTCTTCTCCCAACTCTGCAACGCGTTGAACAAGCTCACTTAGTCTATCTTTGAGCTGGTTCTCTGTGTGTGCAACAGTTTCAGAAACATCCTGATAATCATCCAGAATATGTCTAAGTTTCACTAGCTCGTTTCTCACAACATCAAGATTTCTGATGTTGTCAGGTCGAGTCTTCCCCTCAAGATTTTGCTCAACTATTTCAAGATCATATTCTAAATTTGTCAGCAGCCTTTTTGACTGCAGAACCTCAAGCCTACGATTCTTCACCAAGAGATTAAGCTCCACTAGTCGCTCGCTGAGAGTTCTAATTGCGCTCCTGACCTCTGCAAGTTCCTCTTGAGTCTTAATCTGGCCACTTTTCATTTCCTCTTTCCCTGAACGAAGAGCTTCAATCTTCTCAAGAATTGCAGATGCTGCATCCTTTGACTCTTTCATCTCCTTTCTTGTATCTTTAAGACTGTCCGACAGCATTGTAATGTTTTCACGGATTCTCTTTAGGTCCTGACGCTTGAGCTCTTCATCCCGCTCTGATGCATGTGCCTTGTTATCCGCCTTAGTCAGGTCACCTTGAAGACGTCTTAATTTCGTTCTTATTGCAGATTCTTGGCCAACTAGTCTACTTCGTTCGGGAGGTTGGGTACTGTCCAGTTTTCTAAGGTCTCTTTCTGCCTTGCCATAGTTTCCTTGTAATACTTTTAGTTCATCATCGATTGATACTATTCTCTCTTCAAGCTCAGGAATGCTCTCGTTGAGCTTTCTCCTTCGTTCCCACGTAGAACCCCACCTAGTCATTTGACTGATTAGTTCCATGGTTTCCTCTCTTTCATTTGAGAGTGCTTCCAGTCTCGTCATGATGTCTGTCACATGCTTTCGCTCCACAGTGAGCTCTTTCTCCATATTTGCCATACGAGTTTGAAGTGGTACTGTGGAAACCATCCCTGAGGGCTCACTCTTTGGGTGACTGATTATCTGCGAATCTTTTGGTATTGTGACAGAACCATCTCTAGTGACTACCTTGAAACTTTGTTTTGTAGAAATTCTTGTAGCAGTCTGTGAATTCTTCACTAAAACAAAATGCCCGAACACTTTGCTTAGAAGAGACTGAGTTTCCTCTTCTGTTGATAGTTGATCCCATAACCAGCCTTCAACACCGGTTCCCTGCGGAAGTTCAGGTCTTTCGTGTTCTCCCTCATTCAGTAGTAGTATTATTGGAGATGGAGTACTTGCTTTGTTTCGCAATTTGAGTAGAAGTTGATAGTCTGAATATTCTGTTGTGACAAATGCAAATGGAAGGTTTCCAGAGAGAACTCCTTCAATAGCAGCTGAAATATCATCCTCCGCTGTGAACAAGCTGATGAGCGGTCCTTTGACTGATTCAAGGTTGTGTTCTGAGATTGCTTCACCTAGCTCTCTAACAGACTCGGGGATACGTTTGGAGGTTTCTGATAATTTGATCTTTATGTCATCAATATCCTTCTGAAGCTGAGCCACAAGACTTGTCTTCCGGAAACGTTCCTCATTTAGGGAGGTTATTTCGCGTTCGAGTTGCGACTTCCTACCTGTGAGTTCCTTCTCATCGGTGTTCTCCATCTTATCCCACATATGTGACCATTTAGATTCAATCGACTGAAGTTCAGCTTCTTCTACTTGGAGTCTCTCGCGAAGGCTTCTCATGAGAAGGTCTTTACCTTCTATCTCCGCTTGCAGGGCCTTGTAGTGACCATGTGCTTCTGCTCTTTTTGTGTTCCACTCAGCAAAAGATGCTAGTTCTTCACGTATTTTGGTTCGCTCATCTTCTAAATCTGAAATTTCTTCCCGTAGAAGTTTCTGTTGTTCCATATATTGCTCTCTAGCAGCCGATACTCGTTCAAGGTCCTCGCTGAATTTCTCCTCTTTCCTTTTCTCAGCTTTTACACTATTTTCAAGTTGACGAAGCTCTGCAATCTGTTTCTTTGAGTCCCCTTCGAGTTTTGCAAGGTTTCTTTCTTCTTCGTCTATCTTTGCATCTATTCTCCCAAGTTCTATCTGGACCCCTGACAGTTTAGTTTCAAGTGATGAACTTTGTTCTTCATGTTCGGTGATTTGAGTTTCAATACTTGCTTGTTCTTCTAATATTCCTACTAGACCAGACTCTTTTGTTTCGATCTCCTCTTTCGTTTGTTGAATTCTGGCAGTTATGTCATCGAAACTTGCCCAGTTCAGTTCGTGCTCCAAAACTCTTTCTTGGTCTTGAAGGGCTCTTTTCTTCTCTAATCTTGATAGGTCGTGTTGTAGTAACTCAAGTTCTCTCTCTACAGTCTTTGACTCAGCCAATGCTGTTTCGAGTTTCTGGCGACTTTGGACTACTTCAGTTTCCTGAAGGCTAATCCGATCACGCAAAACATCCAGTCCAGTTCCTTCCTCCACCAATCGACGAACCTCATAAGGGTCCATCTCTCGAATTGCATTGATTCGTTCCTGTGGCATGAAAACAAGAGGATTATCTGTGTCAAGACCCAGAGCACTGACCATCTGTTTGTGCTCTGCAGCCTTAACTCTCCTCCCGTCCGCATACGCTCTTGGAATTCCATCCCTGTCAATCCGCCTAAGGAATTTTCGACTTTGTCCATCTACCTTAACAATAATCTCGACTTCTGCAGTGCTTGCACCATGCCGTATGAAATCACTCCATTTAGTATAACGATTCTCTCTCTGATTTGAGCCAAGAGCAAATTTCAATGCGTGGAATATGGATGTCTTTCCTGAACCATTTGGTCCTGCAAGAACAGTTAGGCCTTTGTCAAACTCAACCGTTCCTTGATAGAAGGAAAGGAAATTCCCCAATCGTACTGATTCAATATTTACCTTGGTTTCACTCATCTATTGTCTTCCCATTATTCTATGAAGTCTATCGCTGCTTTTCTTCGCCCGAAGAAGTCGTGTTAAACGGTCTTCAGGAGTGCCGTTCAGGAGGAATGGATACCTACTCAGAAACTCACGGTCTTTTGCAGATAGAGGTAGCCCATCGTTTAGGACCTCTATCACCCGTTGCGTCTCAGTATAGTCTTCGCCTACTGCCATCAAATAGAGCTGGTCAAGAAAATCATCAGGATATTCCTCCTGTAACCTACTCAGTTCTGGTTGTTGAGTACCCCTAGTCTTCCTGACTACAGAGTCAAAGAACCTTGAGTCACCAAAGGCTGCTACTCTACTCTGTTCTATGAGTTCCTCAACTTTTTCCTTCGGCATCTCTCCACCTTCTCCTGCTTCTTGCATATACAAGCTCATTGCAAGGTGTTTCACATCCGAAAATCCCCACCCATCAGTCAGCTCTGCCACTAATGAAATATCAAGATCATCACGGTTCTTTAGGACCTGTTCAAGGATTCGAATTCTGTCGTTGATGGATGTCCCTTCTACAATGTATGTTCTGTCAAACATCGCAAGGAGTTCTCTATCAACCAGTTCCGGTCTGGTTGTGGCTGCAATGACTATCACTTCATCCCCACTCCAGTCTGTATTCTCGACCTCGTCTTGAAACACGAATGATTGGATTGAGTCCCTTGGGGCAATGAACTCAAGCCGCTCAATATAGAGTATGGTCGGTGAATTTCTTCGTGCGAATTCAAATCCCTCTCTAAGTGCATTACTACTCCTTTTGTTCTCGTCAAGAACTCCCTCCATTTTGAAGCGGATAATCTTGATTGGCACCTCCCGCGCAAGAAAGTGTGGAAATGCACCAAAGTCACTACCAGGTGGTCCTATGAGCAATATCCGACCTCCAAAGTCCATCCCTCTCTCTGTCATCTTAGCTTTGAGTGCGTCATAGCGTCGCAATAACTGGAGGAACTCCATCGCAAAGTTCACGACAGAGTACTGGCTCACCCGTTCCATAGGGACCTGTTCTGGTGTGGTAAGGGTAACTGTTTCAATGTATTCTCTTTCTTCGCCCAACTTTAAACCCCACTGACTGCTGGCTTTTGCGTCGTTCGTTTGAAGGCATATTACATCTTCGGAGAAGGTATAATTTCGCGCCGTTCGATATTTCTCAGATGTGGTAATCATATCATCCTATAGTTTTCAGCCTTCATTTCTTGGCGGTTCTTCTATATGCTGATACAAACCAAAGAGGAATTCCGATCAATAGCCAGATTATTGCATCACCAATTGTGGCCAAAATATAGTGAGTTCCGCCTGGGTCTAGCCAAAGTTGCCCCAGAGTCATCATCTTTACTAGTGGAAAGATAAGTAGAAATCCAAATAGTCTCTGGAGCCATGCAGAATTCACTTCAGATGCATATCGTGTCCCAATTGGCCCCCCTATGAGCATTCCTATTCCCATTGCTATTCCAAAAAAGAGGAATGTCGTCATCTCTACGGATGATGTTAGAACTGCATAATTGATGATTGATCCTGCTGATGCAGTAAAAATCATTGTGTACATTGAAGTAGCTGCAGCCTTTAATATTGGAAATTGAAGAATGATACATAGTACAGGAACTATAATTGTTCCTCCACCAAGTCCAAGAAGACCCGCAGAAACACCTGCGAGAAATATGGAAATAATAGCCAAAGCGAGTCTATTCTTGCTAAGGTCTGAGAACTGTAACATTGACTTGTAGCCATTACTATGTTCCATATCACTCGATTGAGCAAATAGCATTTTCACTGCTACTGGGAATAGAAAGATACCAAAAGCAAGTTGCAGAAGATGCGCATGGGCTACAATTGTCTTCAATGAAATCCCAATATAGCTACCAGGAATGGTGGCTAGCGCAGCTATTGTACCTGTTTGAAACTCAATCAACTGTGGATTACGTCTATAGTAATCGGCTGCCGCAACGATAGCCACAAAAAGAGCTGAAAGCAATGATGCAGCAGGAGCTACTTCCGCACTAATTGTAAAAAGGATGATTAGAATTGGTGTTTTGAAGGCACCTCCACTGATTCCAGTCATTGCAGCAAGGACTCCAATTCCTATTGATATTGGCAGAATGACCGCAAAATCAATCATCAGTTGCTGCACCGCTATCACTCCTGCAAGAATATTCCACTAAATGCCCACGCCAAGTGGCTCAAATAGGCACTTCTAGTTCCTTTTGTACCTTACGACTCATAGTTGGTTTTGTTGTTTCAATACTTTCGCGCCGTTCTATGCGAGGTTCATAACGGTTAAGACTGACAATATCTCGTGGTAGGTGGTCTTCATGAGTCATCCAGAGAAACTCCGTGCGTTAGTACTCAATGTCATATCTACAGTAGAGAGTAGAGGCCTCTTTGTGCACTCCTCAGATCTTGAAATCAAGTATAATGAATCAACTTCAAAGAAAAAGTCCGTTAAGACAACCAAACTTCCGTTGATTGTAGGATCTTGTGTCCTGAATGCTTTAGTGCCTCGGTCAGCTATGCTCCTGGTTGGGGGGCATGGTGGTGGGAAAACTACGCTCGTTAAATTATTGGGGCGAATGATGACTGGAAAATCACTAGAAGATATTGAAGATGGAATCCTACGCGGTCATCCTCAGCTTACAGAAGAGAAAATGGTTGCTACACTGAAACCCGGACCCTTGATGAAGGAGGGCGTTGAGGTAGTTGTGTGGCGTCGTTTTGTCACTGACTTTTGGAAAATAATAGATGAGGTCAACAGACTTACACCTCACGCTCAGAACATTCTATTGTCTCTACTGGCAGAAGGCGAAATGAAGTACTATGATGAAGTACGAAGATGTGACGAGTATTGCCTCTATGCCACTCTCAATCCTGCTGATTCAGGCACCTTTGAAATTGGTCCTCCTTTTCTCGATAGGTTTGGAATTGCCGTACCAATAACGATGCCCACCATCAACGATCTCGAACTCATTCTTGCAGCTCGAGATGAGCGACTCTTCGGATTTGATGAGCTCTGGCAGGTTCCAGCACTACTCACAGAGGAAAGCCTACTAACAATCTGGAATCTAGCTGACAAAGTACGTGTTCCTCCAGAAACCTCTGAGTTCATGCGTACATTAGTCAGAGAGTTTGGTGCTTGTATACGTGTTGATAAAAGTCAATCTTCTGGGCTTACAGTCGAAACAGGTCTCTGTGATGGCTGCCATTATAATACGACAAAGAGTGTCTGCAATAAGGTGATAATTCCTCTCAGTGTCCGTGCCGCCAAAGACCTCAATCGATATTCAAAGGCTGCTGCTTGGTTGGTGGGAGCACAAGAGGTTTCTATTGAGATTGTCAAGTCTCTTGCGCCTCTCGTCTTTTGGCATCGGACCAAGATGGTTAGGGATGAACTAGACAGGTCACCATACTATGGTGATGTTTTCGCATATACCACTCATCTGGTTGAACTGGTATCCTCAAGATTCGCTCAGAGAGCACCTGCCATCGAGATAATGGAGAAACTGAAACAAGGTCAGCAAACTAAGGAAGCAATGGCTGAACTGAAAGAAATGGCCAAAAGTGACATTTTAGTCCGTCTAGATTACACAGAACTCGCAAAGGATCTGCGAAAGTCTGGTTATACAAAGACTGTCAAAGATATAGAGAAAGCAATAAAGAATCAGGATGTTGAGATGTTGTCTCAGATTCATGACTCATTGCTCTCGAATACAGAGTTTCCCAATAGAAACATGCTCCTGAAGCAAGTTTCAGATGCCCTCCACAGATTGACTCTTACACAATTCGCAATCACTTTTGAGCAATGGCAGGAGATCTGGACCATCATCAGTCTAAAGTACCCTAAACTGACTAGTATTCTGAAAGAAACCTTATCACCTCCAAAGAGGAAGATTGTACGGACTGATGGGCTCACAATTGTCATCTATACAACAGGAGACTCTCCTGACTCAGCTGTATTTCTTGAGATATCTGGAGGAAAAGATGCGCTGACTCTGAAACAAGAGATTGAACAACAGATTGGAGGATAGACTTCTTTGTCGAAGGCTTTTGCCAACGAACCTGAGGATCACGGTCTCATTGACGTTGCACGACGAGCATGGACTCAGGCTCTCATTGACTTCTATCATCCACCTCTTCCTGAACCAGAGATTGAGAATATACAGGAAGCTGCGAGCTTCTTCTATATCGATTCGCAAAGCTGGACTGTCCATCTAAACGTTGCAGGTGTGCCTCTTCATATGGATGCAAACGAAGCTGAGCCTTACCTTCGGTCTGTTTGTCATCATGAGATTCAGCATTATCTTCTATGTCCATATGATGGAGTGACAAATGGACTAATGTTTGCTGCCGCAAGGAAGAAGGTGAATGATGCAGCTGCCTTGTTTGTATGCAACCTCTTTGCAGATCTTGTTGTCGACTCAAAGCTTCTGAAACAGTATCCGATACTAACTCACAGTCGCATCAATGCATCAATACATGAGTCTACTATCAGAGTCACAGAACATAGTCCTCTATGGACATTAATTGTAGCCAGCTATCGAGCGATGTGGGGATTCGCACTCCCTACTCTAGCCAAGATTGACCACGACATATCCGAAGATGCGATTGCAATTGCTCACATTGCACGAAAGGCAATAGACAATGAACGAAGGTGGCCAAAAGCTTGCGAGAAAATAGCAGAAATCATCGCAGAATGGATGCCAGAAGAGGAACCTGAACAATTGCCTGGAGTAAGTACTGCCAAATACGGGAAAGAAAGTGAAGGACATACAGATGATGGAGTCACTACAATTTTGGTTCCTCTAGATGTTGATACTATGATGGGTAGTCCTATTGAAGTTAGAAACGGTGACCTTGCTCGAAAGTGCATACAGAAAGACCACTCTGACTATGAGGCTGAGATGGAAGATATAGCCATAGAAGTTGAGCAACGCGGTGGAAATCTGGAGGATTTAGATGGCGTTTATCTTACAGCGGGCTTTGGAAACCCCCGTGATTCTTGGATTCGATTCTGGTACAGGGCAAAGGCAAGAGGTTTGCTGCGGATTGAGGTTCAAAATAGAAAGTTCTCAGGTTCAGCGCCACTTGCTCCCCAGCTATGGAGAATGGGTGACCCTGTTGAGGAATTGGATATTGTCCAGTCGCTTCAGGCATTTCCTGTCCTAATTCCTAATCTCTCAACTCGGAAATGGTTAAAGACGGATTTCGAGGGATTTGAGCAGTCTAGGTCTCTCCCAGA